>JALUAB010000264.1 GCA_027051195.1 Hyphomicrobiales bacterium | reverse complement strand
GAGGAAGCCGGCGTCGGCTTCATGTTCGCGCCCATGCACCACGCGGCGATGAAACACGTCGGCCCGGCGCGGGTGCAACTGGGCACGCGCACCATTTTCAACCTGCTGGGCCCGCTGTCCAACCCGGCGGGCGTGAAGCGCCAGCTCGTCGGCGTGTTCTCCCGCGAGTGGGTGGAGCCGCTGGCCCACGTGCTGAACGGGCTGGGCTGCGAGGCCGCCTGGGTGGTGCACGGCAATGGCGGGCTGGACGAGATCTCGCCGTCGGGCCCCACGGCGGTGGCGGAGCTGCGCAATGGCGAGGTGCACACCTTCGAGATCGGCCCGGAGGACGCCGGGCTGTCGCGCCGCGACTTCGAGGAAATCCGCGGCGGCGACGCCGAGCACAACGCGAAGGCCCTGCGCGCCGTGTTGAGCGGCGAGAAGAACGCCTACCGCGACGCGGTGCTTCTCAACGCTGGCGCCGCGCTGGTGGTGGCCGGCAAGGCCGCCGACATCGCGGACGGTGTGAAGCTGGCCGCCGAATCCATCGATTCCGGCCGTGCCCGCACCGCGCTGGAAAAGCTGGTGGAGGTGTCAAACGCAACCTCTTGACCCTCCAGCCTGTCATGCCCGGCCTTGTGCCGGGCATCCAGAGCGGCAAGAAAAGGCGTTTCGGGACAACGCGGCGGCATGGCATTAATCTCACGCGTACGTAACTCTGGATTGCCGGGACAAGCCTGGCAATGACGCAACAAGGACTGACCGTTTCCCCATGCCCGACATCCTTGAAAAGATCGCCGCAACGAAGCGCGAGGAAGTGGCCGAAGGCAGGAAGCGGCGCACCATAGCCGACTTCGAAGCCATGATAGCCGAGCAGGAGCCGCCACGCGGCTTTGCTGATGCGCTTGCGCGCACGGCGCAATCCGGCCGCCCTGCCCTCATCGCCGAGATCAAGAAGGCATCGCCCTCTAAGGGCCTCATCCGCGCCGACTTCGACCCGCCCGCGCTGGCCCGCGCCTACGAGCAGGGCGGCGCCACCTGCCTTTCCGTGCTCACAGACACGCCCTATTTCCAGGGCGCGCTGGAATACATGGCCGCCGCGAGAGAGGCCACCGCCCTGCCCGTGCTGCGCAAGGACTTCATGCTGAATGTCTGGCAGGTATATGAAGCCCGCGCCCACGGCGCCGACGCCATCCTGCTCATCATGGCCATGATTGACGACACCTTGGCCGCCGAGCTGGAGGCCGCCGCCATGGAGCTGGGCATGAGCGTGCTGGTGGAAAGCCACGACGCCGCGGAAATGGAGCGTGCACTCAAGCTCACGACCCCTCTCATGGGCGTGAACAACCGTAATCTCAAGACCTTCGAAGTATCTCTTCAGACTACGGTTGATCTGGCGAAGCTGGTGCCGGACGACCGCCTGCTGGTGGCCGAAAGCGGCATCTTCACGCCTGATGACATCCGCTTCCTCGCCGATGCCGGTGCCAGAGCCTTCCTCGTCGGCGAATCCCTCATGCGCCAGCCGGACGTCACCGCCGCCACCCGCGCCCTGCT
>JALUAB010000263.1 GCA_027051195.1 Hyphomicrobiales bacterium | reverse complement strand
AAGCGCGCCACCTATCAGATCCCGCTGGCCAACGTGAGAAGCCCGGACAACCTCCAGCTCCTGCCCGGCGACGTGTTCACCCAGACGGATACCTCTGGCGACGTGCTGGTGGGCTTCGCCGGGGCGGAGGGCTTCGGCAAGATCGTCTCCGGCGCGCGCGAACAGTCCACCGTGGATCTGGCCACCGAACTCACCAGCATGATCGAGGCCCAGCGCAGCTACACCGCCAACTCCAAGACCTTCATGACCGGGGCCGAGCTCATGGATGTCGCCGTCAACCTGAAGCGCTGATGGCGTTTCGCAGGCGCAATGGTTCCATGACGGAACCGAAACGAGGAGCATGAAACCATGTCTCTGGGCACCGCGCTGAATGCCGCCCGCTCTTCCCTTTCCGCCATTACCGAGCGCACGCGTACGGTCTCGGAAAACATCGCCAATCTGGAAAACCCCGATTGGTCGCGCCGCATCGCCCAGACCGTTTCCGGCTTTCAGGGTGTGGACCGGGTGCAGGTGACGCGCGCGCAGGATGCGGAGATCTTCCGTCAGTTGCTGGACTACACTTCCCTGCATGCGGGCAACGAGTCGCTCAAGACCGCGCTGGACAAGATGGCGAACGTCATCGGCAACCCGGACGGCGAAACCTCCGCTGCCGCTCTGCTGGGCCAGCTCAAGCGCGACCTGAACGCCTTTGCCGCCATGCCGGACAATGCCGCCGCCGCCGCGCAGGTGGTGGAATCCGCCCGCGCCATCGTCCGCCAGCTTAACGACGGCGCGGCCACGGTCACCCGCATCCGTCAGGAGGCCGATACCGAAATCGCGAAGTCGGTTGAGCGCGTTAACGACCTGCTGCGCCAGTTCCACGAGGCCAATGCCGCCATCGTCACCGGCCGGCTGGGCGATGCCGAGCGCACCCGTCAGGAGGACGTGCGTGACAGAGTGCTGAAGCAGCTGGCGGAAGAAATGGACATCCGCACCATCCGCCGGGCGGACAATGGTATCGCCATCTACACCGGCGGCGGCGTTGTGCTCTACGAACGCCAGCCGCGCGAGGTGCGCTTCACGCCATCGCCCACGCTGGCGTCGGGCGCCGCGGGTGGACAGATCATCATTGACAACGTGCCGGTCACCGGCTCCGGCGCGGTGATGCCGCTGCAGAAAGGGCGGCTGGCCGCGCTCGTCCAGGTGCGTGACGACGCCTCCCTGAAGCTCCAGCGCCAGCTGGACGAGCTGGCCAGCGGTCTGGTGCGCACCTTCGCCGAATCCGATCCTTCCGGCGCGTCTCCCGATGCCGCCGGCCTCTTCACCTGGAGTGGCGCGCCCGGCCTGCCGCCCGCCGGAGCCACGGTGCCCGGGCTGGCGGCGGACATCCGCCTCAATCCCGCCGCCGACCCGGAAGTGGGCGGCAATCCCTTCACCGTCCGCGACGGCGGCATGAATGGTGCCGCCTACGTGATCAACGCCACGGGCGTGGCGGGCTTTCCCGACCGCATCATGGAGCTGGCGGCGGCGCTGGAAACCCCGCGCGCCTTCGACCCGGCGGCGGGTCTTTCCGCCAGCGCCAGCATGGAGGAATACGCCACGCAGTCCATCAGCTGGCTGCAACAGCAGCGGGCGGACGCGCAACGCGACGCTGATTATTCCTCCGCCATTCTCTCCCGCGCCTCACAGTCGCTGTCCGACGCCACGGGTGTGGATCTGGACACGGAGCTGGCCATCATGATGCGGCTGGAGCGCTCCTACGAGGCCTCCGCCCGGCTGATCACAGCCGTCGACCGCATGCTGGCCACGCTCATGAACGCCGTGCGCTAGTGGAACGGATGATGGGCAGGAAAAGGAAACGGGCAGTTTCTTTCCACGTCATTGCCGGCCTTGTGCCGGCAATCCAGGGCCGCGAACACGGAAGGCTCTTGTTTCTGGATGCCCGGGACAAGCCCGGGCATGACGTAAACGGGGAAACGCGAAGGGAGACGCGAAACCGATGAAATCCACCCTCGTGCCGCTCATCGCCACTCCCTTCTCCACGCCCGCCGCCACCGCCCGTGTGCGCGCCGATTTGAACCGCGCCAGTCAGGAGCTGGCCAGCGGCCGGTTGGCGGATGTCGGCCTTGAGCTCGCCGGCAAGGCCGGCTACCTGGCCGAGCTGGACGCCCGCCACGAGGTGCTTACGGGTCTGAAGGACGACGCCAACATCGCACGCGGCCGGCTGGAGGTCATGCAGCAATCGCTGGAGCAGGCAGCCGATGGCGCGCAGGATTTCCTCAAGCTGCTGCTGCCGTTGAAAACGGGGCAGGGTGATGCGAAGCTGGCGCGTGAACAGGCCGCCGGCCTGCTGCAACAACTCACCAACCTGATGAACGTTTCCTATCAGGGTGCGCACGTCTTCGGCGGCCGCAATATCTCCGATCTGCCGCTGGTGGACTACTTCGCCGATCCGCCGTCCTCAGCCCGCCAGGCGGTGGAAAACGCCTTCACCGCGCGCTTCGGCTTTCCGCCAACCGATCCGGCGGTGGCCACCATCACCGCCGCCGACATGAAGGACTTCCTCGCCAACGACCTGCCGCCGCTGTTCGAGCCCCCGCAGTGGCAGGCGGATTTCTCCACCGCCACGGACGACGCCATGCGCACGCCCATCGGCGAGAACGACTCCGTGCCCTCCACCGCCTCGGCCAACGATCCAGCGATACGCAAGCTTGCCATGGCATACGTGATGATGGCGGGGCTGGGAACGGAGAATCTCAACGCCGCCGCCCGGCAGGAGGTCGTCGCCGCCGCCATCGAGGCCACGGGCGAAGCCATCGCCGGGCTGGACACCATGCGCAGCCTCATCGGCGTGCGGCAGGAGCGCGTGCAGAAGGCCGTGGACAATCTCGATGCCCGCATCGCGCTCATGGAAAAGGAGGTGGCCGGCATGGAACAGGTGGATTTGCACGAGGCGGCGGAACGGGTGAACGCCCTCTCGCTGCAATTGGAAACCTCCTATCGGCTTTCCGGCCGTCTGCAGAATCTCAGTCTGCTGAAGTACATGTGATCCCGGCGGGAGGGTCAATGAGACGGCGAGGCGCAAACATCTGAAAAAGGCGGACAAGGCCATGTATCGCAGGGCGTATTCCGATATCGACAGAGACGATTTCTCCACCGAGCGCGAAAACGAAGCCATGGCCTTCGACCATGCCATCGCGATGATGCGCGAAGGTCAGGAGAAAGGCATGGATTCGCTGGAGGCGGTGAAGGCCGGGCACTTCGTACGCCGGCTGTGGCTGTTCCTGCTCAACGACCTGGGATCGCCGGAGAACGGCCTGCCAGACCAGCTGCGCGCCGATCTTGTTTCCATCGGCATCTGGGCGCTGAAGGAGGTGGATCGCATCGAACGCCGCGAGGTGGACAGCTTCGACGATCTCATCGACATCATGCAGACACTGCGGGACGGACTGAAATGATCACGCAAGGACGCAAGACCATCCGGCTCTCGCTGAAGGCGGGCGAAAGACTGTATGTGAACGGTGCCGTGCTGCGGGTGGACAGGCGCACTTCAATCGAGCTCCTGAACGACGTGGTGTTCCTGCTGGAGCACCATGTGATGCAGCCGGAACAGGCCACCACGCCGCTTCGCCAGCTGTATTTCACCGTGCAGAAGGCACTCATCGAACCTGCCGCCGCCTTTTCCGCCCGCCAGGAGTTCTACCGCCGCTACATCGAGCTGCTGGATGCCTACGACGGCGAAGAGGAGGTGCTCGAGACGCTGCACCGCGTGCGTGCGCTGGTGAACACCGGCCGCACCTTCGAGGCGCTCAAGACCATCCGCGCGCTGTTTGAGGAAGACGAGGCGCGCGAGGCCGCCCGTCAGCCCGCTGTCGCCCCCCGCGCCGCCGCCGGAGAGTGACCGCGCCGCAACGGTACATGCAGGAGATATCACCATGAGCATAGACCCCACCGCACCCACGGGCCCCGTCAATCTTCTGCCCCCCGCGGCGCAGCCGCCCGCTTCCGGCGCCGGCGCCACCGGTGCCAGCGGCGACTCCGCCCTGGGCAGCCTGGACTATCAGGCTTTCCTGCACTTGCTGGTGACGCAGATGAAGAACCAGGATCCCACCAATCCCATGGACAGCACGGAGCAGCTTGCGCAGCTGGCATCCTTCGCCACGGTTGAGCAGGGCATCAATGCCAACAAGAACCTGGAGCAGGTCATCCTCTCCCTTTCCTTCGACAAGGCTTCCGCCGTCATCGGCAAGCGCATCACCTCGGCCGACGGTGGCTTGAGCGGAATCGTGCAGGGCTTCGAGGTCTTTTCCGACGGTGCGGTGGCCATTCTGGAGGACGGATCCCGCGTGCGCATCGAACCCGGCGTGAAGGTGGAGGAACCGGGCACATGAACGAGGCTGACGCCCTGGACCTGATGCGCGCCGCCGTGTGGGTGGTGCTCACCGCCTCCGGCCCCGCCGTGCTGGCGGCCATGGCCGTTGGGCTGGTCATTTCGCTGGGCCAGGCGCTCACCCAGGTGCAGGAGGTGACGCTCACCTTCGTGCCCAAGATCGTCGTCATCCTGCTGGTCATCATCGCCACCGCCCCGTTCATGGGCGCGGAAATCCAGAAGCTGGCGCACATCGTATTCACCCGCATAGAGCAGGGGTTCTGAGGCCGCCATGCTGCCCTCGCCGCAAGCCGGAGGAATGCCCGCTCCCACCGCCGCCGCCAGCGGCGCGAGGCGCTATCAGCGCGACATCGGCTTCGCCGCCGGCATCGTGCTCATCCTGGTGCTGCTGTTCCTGCCAGTGCCCGGCTGGCTCATGGACATCGGGCTGTCCGTCTCCATCGCCCTGTCCGTGCTCATCCTCATGGTGGCGCTGTGGATCCGCGAGCCGCTGGAATTTTCCGCCTTCCCCACGGTGCTGCTCATCGCCACCATGCTGCGTCTGTCGCTCAACGTCGCCTCCACCCGCCTCATCCTCTCCAACGGCCACGAGGGCCTCACCGCCGCCGGGCACGTCATCGGCGGCTTTTCCACCTTCGTCATGAGCGGCGATTTCGTCATCGGGCTCATCGTCTTCTCCATTCTTGTGGCGGTGAACTTTCTCGTCATCACCAAGGGCGCCACGCGCATCGCCGAGGTCGGCGCGCGTTTCACGCTGGACGCCATCCCCGGCAAGCAGATGGCCATCGACGCGGATCTTTCCGCCGGGCTGATAGACGAAAAGGAGGCCCAGCGCCGCCGCCGCAAGCTGGAGGAGGAAAGCGCCTTCTTCGGCGCCATGGACGGCGCCTCGAAGTTCGTGCGCGGCGACGCCATCGCCGGGCTGCTGATCACCGCCATCAACATCTTCGGCGGCATCGTCATCGGCACCACGCGGCATGGCATGAGCCTGTCGGAGGCGGCGGACGTGTTCACCCGTCTTTCCGTCGGCGACGGGCTGGTGTCGCAGATCCCGGCGCTCATCGTCTCGCTCGCCGCCGGCCTGCTCATCTCCAAGGGCGCCAACGAGGGGTCGGCGGAAAAGATCGTGCTGAAGCAGCTGGGCAACTATCCCAAGGCGCTCATGCTGGCCGCCGCCCTCATGGCCATTCTTTCGCTGCTGCCTGGCCTGCCGTTTTTGCCATTCGCCCTGTTGGGGCTCATGCTCGCCGGTACCGGCTGGTTCGTCATCCGCCGCGCGCAAACGGCCGAACGCGAGGCAACGGCCAGGGAGGAACGCGCCGAGGCGGAAGCCGAACAGACGCCGGAGGCCCGTGCCGCATCGCTCAAGGAAGTGCTTGAGGTGCCGGCGCTGGAGCTGCGCCTCGGCCGCCAGTTATCCATCCATTTCATGCAGGCGCAGGACGAGCTGGTGCACCGCGTGGGCCGCATGCGCCGCCGCTTCGCCGAGAAATACGGTTTCGTCATCCCCGAGATCCGCCTTTCCGACGATATGGACATCGGCCCCAAGAGCTACCAGATCCGCCTCCACGGCACCGTGGTGGCCACCCACGAGCTGCGCATCGGCGATGTGCTGGCCATTCCGCCGGCGGAGAATGTCGCGCCTACCGTGCCGGCGGAGGAAACCCGGGAACCGGCCTACAACATGCGCGCCTTCTGGGTGCCGGAGAGCCTGAAGGAAGAGCTGCGCCGTGAGGGCTTCGAGGTGGTGGGCATCATGTCCGTGATGCTCACACATCTCAGCGAAACCATCCGCAACAATCTCGCGCAACTGCTCACCTACCGCGATATGCGCATGCTGCTGGATGCCCTGCCGGCGGAATACCAGCGCCTCATCGACGAGATCGTGCCGGCGCAGATCACCTATTCCGGCGTTCAGGCGGTGCTGAAGCTGCTGCTGGCCGAGCGCGTCTCCATCCGCAGTCTAGACATGATCCTGGAGGCCATTGCCGAGATCGCCCCCCACGCCCGCCGCGCCGAGCAGATCGCCGAGCATGTGCGCCTGCGCCTGGCCCGCCAGATCTGCGGCGACATCGCCGAGGACGGCGTGCTCAAGGTGCTGCGCCTGGGCAACCGCTGGGATCTGGCCTTCCACGAGAGTATCCGCCGCGGCGACGACAATGGCATCGTCGAGTTCGACATCGACCCGCGCATGATCGAGGAATTTTCCGAGGACGTGGCCCGCGAGGTGAAAAAGCACATGGATGCCGGGCACGAATTCGCTCTGCTCACCGCGCCGGACGCGCGCCCCTTCGTGCGCATGATCACCGAGCGCCTGTTCCCGAACCTGCCCGTGCTCTCGCAACTGGAGATCGCCCGCGGCATCCGCGTGGAGGTGCTGGGGAGCATATCCTGATGGCCGCCTTCGTCGAGCAGCTGCCGCAAACGGTGCTGTGGATCTTTCTCTACTTCTGCCGCATCGGCGCCATGCTCATGGTCTTTCCCGGCTATTCCTCCACCTTCATTCCCGTGCGCGTGCGGCTCATGCTGGCCATCGCCATCACCCTGGCGCTCAGCCCCCTGCTGCTGGGCCTGCCCGGCGCGCGGCCCGCAGGCGGTGAACCTTCGGCAGGTGCGCTGCTCTATCTCGCCATCGGCGAGCTGCTGAAGGGGCTGGCGCTGGGGCTGATGGCGCGGCTGTTCTTCCTCGCCTTCGAATTTCTCGCCAGCGCCGTTTCCATGTTCATCGGCCTTGGCAACTTTCCCGGCGCCCCGGCGGAGGGCATCCAGCCGCAGCCCGTTCTGGTGAGCTTCATCATGCTGGGCGCGGCCATGCTCGTTTTCGTCACCGACCTGCACGTGCAGGCACTCGCCGCCGTGCTGGACTCCTACGCCGTCCTTCCCATCGGCACTTTCGGGGATGCGGGCGGTTTTCTGGAGGCGCTGGTGGGCAAGCTCTCCGCCGCCACTTTCCTGTCGTTGCAGGCCACCGCGCCTTTTCTCGTCTATGCCATTATCGCCAACCTCGCCATCGGCCTCGTCAATCGCCTCTCGCCGCAGATCCCGGCCTATTTCATCTCGCTGCCGCTGCTCATCGCCGGTGGCCTGTTCCTGCTCATGTTGGCGCTGGACGAGATGTTCGGTGTCTTCATCGCCGGCTTCGCCGACATGATCATCAACGGCTGACGGAGGCTGGGAGCCATGCCGCAACGCGAGCGCAAGCACCTTGAACGCCTGCAACGGCTCATCCGCGCCACCGGCTACATGAAGGCGCTGCGCGAGCGCGAGGTGCACGCGGCGAGAGCGCGGCAGAAAGCGCTGGAGGAGAAGCGCGACGCCCTGCTCATGGCCATGGCGGGCAACGATGCCGCCGCCGACCGACTCTCCGAGCTGTTGCGCCGCAACCTCGACGAAACCGCCCGCGCCGCCCGCGAGGCGGAGGCGGCGAAGGAACGCGGTGAACGGGCGCTGCGCCGCGAGAGCGCGCGCGAGAAGCATATCCGC
>JALUAB010000262.1 GCA_027051195.1 Hyphomicrobiales bacterium | reverse complement strand
CCATCAGCCTCATCTTCGAGGGCGTGCCGACGTATCCGGACGCCTCGCGCTTCTGGCAGGTGGTGGACAAGCACCAGGTGAACATCTTCTACACCGCGCCCACGGCCATCCGCGCGCTCATGGGCGCCGGCGACGAATACGTGAAGAAGACCTCGCGCAAGTCGCTGCGCCTGCTGGGCACCGTGGGCGAGCCCATCAATCCGGAGGCATGGGAATGGTATTACCATGTGGTGGGCGAGGGCCGCTGCCCCATCGTGGACACCTGGTGGCAGACGGAAACCGGCGGCCACATGATCACGCCGCTGCCCGGCGCCCATGACCTCAAGCCCGGCTCGGCCACCAAGCCATTCTTCGGCATCCAGCCGGCGCTGCTGGACGCCGACGGCAACGAGCTGGAAGGTGCGGCGGAGGGCAATCTGGTCATCAAGGATTCCTGGCCCGGCCAGATGCGCACCGTCTATGGCGACCACCAGCGCTTCGTGGAAACCTATTTCTCCACCTACAAGGGCTATTACTTCACCGGCGACGGCTGCAAGCGCGACGAGGACGGTTACTACTGGATCACCGGCCGCGTGGACGACGTGCTGAACATTTCCGGCCACCGCATGGGCACGGCGGAAATCGAATCGGCGCTGGTGGCGCACCCGGCGGTTTCGGAAGCGGCGGTGGTGGGCGTGCCGCACGAGATCAAGGGCCAGGCCATCTACTGCTACGTGACGCTCAAGGCCGGCAACGAGGCCACGGAAGAGCTGCGCCAGGAGCTGGTGCAGTGGGTGCGCAAGGAAATCGGCCCCATCGCCACGCCGGACTACATCCAGTTCGCTTCCGGTTTGCCCAAGACACGTTCGGGCAAGATCATGCGCCGGATCCTGCGCAAGATTGCCAACAACGATTATGGCGACCTCGGTGATACCTCCACGCTGGCGGAACCGGCCGTGGTGGACGAGCTCATCGAAAACCGCCTCGTCAAGGGCTGAAGAGGCCGCACACGAGAAACGGGGAGACGGGCCGGGGCGCGATCCGGCCCGTTCCCTCATGCGGCGCAAAAACATTTCGTCGCAAAAACATTTCGTCATTGCCGGGCTTGCCTGTCCCGGACTGGTTCCGGGATCCCGGCAATCCAGAGCCATGAATGCATGCGTATGGTGATTGGCGTCAATCGCAGCCCAAGGCATCCTGCGTATTGCGTGGCCAGGTGTCATCGGGTCGCCGACGACTCATTCCCGGAAAATCCCTTGGCTGCCCCGCGCATCTCCTCGAACGCCGCCGCCAGCCGCCCGAACTCCTCCACGGACAGCTCCTCCGCTCGCCGTGTGGGATCGATGCCGGCGGCCTCCAGCAGGGGCAGGGGATCCTTTACCAGCGACTTGAGCGACTGCCGCAGCATCTTGCGCCGCTGCCCGAAGGCCGCCTGCGTCACCCGCTCCAGCGCCGCCACGTCTCGGGGCAGGGCGGGGCGCTCGGCCGGAACGATCTGCACGATGGCGGAGGTTACCTTCGGCGGCGGCGTGAAGGCGCGCGGCGGCACCTCGAACAGGATGCGCGGCCGCGTCCGCCA
>JALUAB010000261.1 GCA_027051195.1 Hyphomicrobiales bacterium | reverse complement strand
ATCTATGCTGTGCCCGCATGCTGCCGGGGGCATGGTCAGAAGCATGACGAGGTGCGACGAGACGTTCGCAGGCGCATGCGCGCGTGGCGAACCGCCATGTGTTCGGGGGCATGGGGGCAGTTCATCCGTATATCCTGGCCGGTGGCCGCGGCACGCGCCTGTGGCCCCTGTCGCGGCCGGAAAGGCCGAAGCCCTTCCTGTCGCCCTCCGGCGATGACCCCAGCCTGTTGCAACGCACGCTGCAAAGGCTGCGCCGGCCACCGTTCGCGGAGCCCGTCATTCTCTGCCAGCACGCACACCGCTTCAGCGCCCTGCGCCAGGCGCGGGAATGCGGTTTCGCCGATATCAACATCATCCTCGAGCCGGAACCGAGAAACACCGCCGCCAGCGCCCTGCTCGCCGCCCTGCATTGCCGGGAGCGCCACGGCGGGGACGCGCCGCTCATGCTCGTGCCCGCCGACCAGCTGCTGGAACCGCCTGAAGCCCTGGCCGACGCCGCCCGGCGGGCACTGCGGCGGCTGGGCGATGACGCCATCGTCACCTTCGGCGTCCACCCCTCAGAACCACGCACCGACCTGGGCTATCTGCTGATCGACAATTCTGCCCGCCCGCGGGAAGAAGGCGCCGATGCGGACGCGCTGGCCGTCCGCCGCTTCGTGGAAAAGCCCGATGCGCAACAACTGTCCCGGCTGCTGGCGGAAGAATCCCCGGCCCTGTGGAACGCGGGCGTCTTCCTCGCCACCGCCGGCGACCTCGTCAGGGCCTTCCGGCGCCACGCCTCTTCCCACCTCCGGCCCTGCCGCGAGGCCCTGCGGCGGGGCCTGACGGACGGTTCCTTCCTGCATCTGGACGCCCGCACCTGGCGCTCCTGTCCCGAGGGGCAGTTCGACCGCGTGATCATGGAGCGCCACCGGCGCGTTATCTGCGTGCCGCTGCGGGCGGAATGGAGCGACATCGGCGCCTGGCCGATGCTGCACGCCACCATGCAAAGGGACGAAAACGGCAACGCCACGACGGGCAACACCTGTCTGGCGCACACCCGCAACAGCATCGTCCTGGCGCCTGACGGTCGCGGCCTGGCCCTGCTGGGGCTGTCGGACGTGATCGCCGTGGCCATGCACGACATGGTGTTGCTGGCCTCCATGGATCACGCCGCCGAGGTGCCCGCCCTCGCCCGGCGCTGCGGGCTGGACACCCTGCCACCCATCCGTGGCGACCGGCCGTGGGGCAGCTATGTCTGCCTGGCGCGCGGCGACGGCTTTCAGGTAAAGCTGCTGCACATCGATCCCGGCGCACGGCTTTCCCTGCAGCGCCATGCCCATCGCGCGGAGCACTGGGTGGTGCTCGGCGGCAGGGTGCGTGTGTGCAAGGACGGGCGGCGTCACGACATAGGCCCGCGCCAGAGCATCGGCATTCCCGCCGGCTGCTGGCACCGGCTGGAAAATCCGGATGACACGCATCCGGCCGTGGTCATGGAGATCCAGTGCGGCGATTACCTGGAGGAAGACGACATAGAACGCCGCGAAGACGACTACGGCCGCTGTTGAGAGCATGCTCCCGCC
>JALUAB010000260.1 GCA_027051195.1 Hyphomicrobiales bacterium | reverse complement strand
AGAAATCGGCGATGAGCCGCGCCACGTCGCGGATGCCGGAGAGCAGCTTCAGCCGGTTCTCGCGCAGGGTGGGGTCTTCGGCGTTCACCGTCACCTTTTCGAAAAAGGCGTCCACCGGCTTGCGCAGTTTCGCCAGCGCCGCCAGTGCCGCCTCGTAGTCCTCCGCCTCGATGGCCTTCTTCACCTGCGTCTGCGCCCGCGCGATGGCGGTGGAGAGCGCCTTTTCCTCCGCCGCGATGAGCAGCTGCGGGTTGGCCGGCCCCTTGTAGGTGCGCTTGTCTTTCTTTTCCTCGATCTTCAGGATGTTCAGCGCCCGCTTGATGCCCGCCAGAAGGTTGGCGCCTTCCTCCGTGCCGAGGAAGTTTTCCAGAGCCTGCAGGCGCAGCAGGATGAGCAGCAGGTCGTCCTGCTCACCGGCGGCAAGCACGGCGTCCAGCATGTCGTGCCGGTGCCCTTCCTCGCGCAGGTATATCTTCAGCCGCTCGCGGATGAAGGACAGCAGGTCGCGGGTGATTTCTGCCGCCTCCTCGTCACCGCCGGAGAAGGCGGGCGAGGTGCGCACCTGCTGCTCGATGAACGCCGCCAGCGGCAGGCGGATGCGGTTCGCCAGCACCGTGCGGATGAGCCCCAGCGCGGCGCGGCGCAGGGCGAAGGGGTCGCGCGAGCCGGTGGGCTTTTCCCCGGCCGCCCAGAAGCCCGCCAGCATGTCTATGCGATCCGCCAGCGCCACGGCGATGGACACCGGATCGCGTGGCACGTCGTCGCCCGCCCCGCGCGGCCTGTAATGATCGGCGATGGCCCTGGCGATGTGCTCCGGCACGCAGGACTTCTTCGCGTAATAATAGCCCATGATGCCCTGCAGCTCGGGGAACTCGCCCACCATTTCGGTGACGAGATCGGCCTTGGACAGGCGCGCCGCCAGTGCCGCCTCCTCCTCGTCCGCATCCACGAACGGCGCGATGTCGCGCGCCAGCGCTTCCATGCGGCGCACGCGGTCGCCCTGCGAGCCCAGCTTGGCGTGAAAGGTGATCTCGTCCAGCGCCGGCACGCGGTCGGTAAGCGGCGTGGCGAGATCCTGCTCCCAGAAGAAGCGCGCATCCGAAAGCCGCGCCGCGATGACCCGGTTGTTGCCCTCGATGATGGCGACGCCGTCGTCCGCTGCCTCGATGTTCGCCACCAGCAGGTAGCGGTTTGCCAGCCTGCCGCCATCCTTCTCCGGGTGGCGCAGCGCGAAGCACTTCTGGTGCACGCGGATGGCGGTGATGATGACCTCCTCCGGTACGTCCAGAAAGCTCTCGTCGAAGGCGCCCATCAGCACCACCGGCCATTCCGTCAGCCCGGCGGTTTCCTTCACCAGCCCCGGGTCGGCCACCAGCTCCAGCCTCGCCTTCTTCGCAAGTGCCTCGGCCCGCGCGATGATGATGGAGGCGCGCTCGCCATGATCGAGGATTACGTGATGCCGCCGCAGCTTCTCCTCGTAGTCGCCAAAGGAGGACACGGAAAACGGATCCGGCGCCATGAACCGGTGCCCGCGCGTCGTGTCGCCGCTGGCGATGCCCTCGACCTCGAA
>JALUAB010000259.1 GCA_027051195.1 Hyphomicrobiales bacterium | reverse complement strand
CGGTCTTCGCACCGCCGGGCGCGCTGGAGGAAAGTCCGGGCTCCACGGAAACAGGGCGCCGGGTAACGCCCGGCGAGGGAGCCATGTCCCATGGGATGTGGCGAACCTCAGGGAAAGTGCCACAGAAAGCAGACCGCCCGCCGTGGCCCCGCGCCATTGGCAGGCAAGGGTGAAAGGGTGCGGCAAGAGCGCACCGCGCCTCCGGCAACGGGGGTGGCATGGCAAACCCCGCCCGGAGCAAGGCCGAATAGGGGCGGCACGCCCGGCTTTCTGCCGGGCAGGGCACGTTTCCGGCCCCGCCGCCCGGGTTGGCCGCGCGAGGCGCATGGCGACATGCGTCCCAGATGAATGGTCATCCCCCGCCGCTCGCGGTGGTGGACAGAACCCGGCTTACAGGCTGGCGGGACATTTTTTCCCTGTCATTGACTGCCATTTCCACCGTCACCCCGGCGGAAGCCGGGGGCTCGTGCCACGAGCGCATGAGTCTGTCGCACGAGATTCCGGCTTGCGCCGGAATGACGAGGACTGCGCCAGTGTGACAAGGGGTGCCGGCACGCCAGGGAGTGGCACGATGGAGAGGATTCACCCGGCGTTAGCGCTAACGGGTTGTTAACGACGGGCGAGTCATCCTCCGGCAAAGACGATGAACGACAATAGGCCTGCCCGTGGCCGCGTTCGGCACGGATGGGCCGCCGGGGGATTCCGCGCATGTCGCACATGCCAGCGCCGGGCGCTTTTATGCAACACGAACCATTGCCCGCATTCATGCCCGAGCAGATGCACAACCCGGAACGGCAGGACGGCGCGGCACGGCACGTGCCGGTGCTGTTGACGGAGGCCGTGGAGCATCTTTCGCCCCGGCCCGGCGGCGTTTACGTGGATGCCACCTTCGGCGCCGGGGGGTATGCGCGGGCCATCCTGGAGACGCCGGAAACGCGGCTGTTCGCCATCGACCGTGATCCGAACGCCATCGCCGCCGGAGAAGCGCTGGCGGCGGAATTTCCCGGCCGGCTGACACTGTTGCACGGGCGGTTCTCCGAGATGGAAGCCCTGCTGGCCGAACATGGCATCGAGCGGGTGGACGGGGTGGTGATGGATCTGGGCGTGTCCTCCATGCAGCTGGATACGGCCGGACGCGGCTTTTCCTTCATGCAGGAGGGGCCGCTGGACATGCGCATGGAGGGGGAGGGCCTGTCCGCGGCGGAGGTGCTGAATACCTTCCGCGAGGAGGACATCGCCGAAATCCTGAAGACCTACGGCGAGGAGCGCCGCGCCCGGCCCATCGCGCGGGCCATCGTGCGGCGGCGCAAGGAGCGGCCGTTCAAGACCACCTTCGACCTGGTGGAAGTGGCCGAAACCGTGCTGGGCCGCCCGCGGCCGGGCAAGAAGCATCCGGCCACGCGCACCTTCCAGGGGCTGCGCATCTTCGTGAATCGCGAGCTGGAAGAGGTGGCGAAGGGGCTCATGGCGGGAGAGCGGCTGCTGAAACCCGGCGGGCGATTGGTGGTGGTGAGCTTCCATTCGCTGGAAGATCGCATCGTGAAGCGTTTTTTCGCTGCGCGTACGGGGCGTGGGCAGGCGGCCTCGCGGCGGTTACCGCACGAGCCGGAGCCGCCGGCACCGTCGTTCATCGACATCGCGCCGGGTGGCGTCGCGCCATCGGAACGGGAGGTGGCGCGTAATCCGCGGGCGCGTTCCGCCCGGCTACGCGCCGGCGAACGCACCGATGCGCCACCCATCGGGGAGGCGCCTCCGTCGCCCACCGTTTCCATCGGGGAGCGCAAGGCCGGCGGGCGCCGTGTCGCCACGCGCGGTCGCGCGCCGCGCAAGGGCGGGAGGAGGCGGTGATGCGCGTGACGCTGATGCGGATCATGGGCGTGGCCAACGTGGTGTTGGCGGCCGGCCTGGTGGTGGTGGCCATGTTCCTTTATGGCCGCGAGCACGAGGTGCGCAAGGTGGAACGGCAGATCCGCAAGCTGGAGCAGGCGCGCAAGCTGGAGGAAGACGCCATCCGCCTGCTGGCCATAGAGTGGCAGAGCCTGCGCAATCCCATGCGGCTGGAGGCGCTGGCGCGGCTGAAACTGAACCTGGCGCCGCCCGATCCGCTGGCGGTGCGCACGGAAGGCGCGGCGTTGAACATGTTGCCGCTGCGTCCGTCCGAGGCGGTGGAGGAAGGCGCCGTGTCCACGGACAGGGATGCGCTCTCCGCCCTGGCGGCGCAGGCTTCCGGCGTGGGGGCGCCGGCGCCGGAAACGCGGGAGACCGGCGACGGGGCTGCGGGGGCCGGTGAGGCGGCGCGGAATGCGCTGAACGGGCTCATTCGCGATGCCGTGGCGGGAGAAGAGCGATGAGCGCGCCGATGATGCAAGCAGCGCCGAGTGAGCAGGCGGCGAGGCCGGCCAGGGCGGACACGAAAGCCGGAGAACGGCACGGCACATGGCTGCTGGTGCGCGAGCCGCGACCGCGGGTACGCTTCATCCTGGGGCTGTTCGTGGTGCTCTATGCGGCAGTGGCGCTGAAGGCGGCATGGCTGATGCTGCTGCAGGAGGAACCCTCGCGCCGGGTGGTGGTGCACAAGCAGTCCATCCCGCGCCCCGACATCGTGGACAGGAACGGCAACGTGCTGGCGGCGGACGTGCCGCGGGCCTCCATCTTCGCCGAGCCCTACCGCATGGCCAACGTGGATCAGGCGCTGATGGCGCTGATGTCCGTGCTGCCGGATCTGGACGTGCAGAAGCTGCGCCGGAGGCTTTCCGACAAGCGGCGCAAGTTCGTGTGGATCGCGCGCAAGGTGCCGCGCGAGGTGGAAAGCCGCATCGTGGCGCTGGCCATTCCCGGCATCCGGGTGATGAAGGAAAAGAAGCGCGTCTATCCCATGGGCCGGCTGGCGTCGCATGTCATCGGATTCACCGACATCGACAAGCGCGGCCTTTCCGGCATCGAACGCTGGCTGGACACGGAGGGCAGGCTGTTCATGGCGTCCCGGGCGGAGGCATCCGGCAAGGGGGCGCTGCCGGTGCCACTGGCGCTGGACATGCGTGTGCAGCAGGCACTGCGCGCGGAGCTGGACGCGGCGATGAAGAAGTTCCGGGCCATCGGCGCGGGCGGGCTGGTGATGGACGTGAACACCGGCGAGGTGCTGGCGCTGGTTTCCCTGCCGGATTACGATCCGAACGATCCGAACCGCAAGGAGGCGCTGGCGAAAGACCGGCTGAACCGCATGACGGCAGGGGTGTTCGAGCTGGGATCGGTCATCAAGGCGGTGACCTTCGCCATGGCGCTGGAAAACGGCACGGCGTGGCTGGAAAAGAAGTATGACGCGCGCTTTCCGCTCAGGATCGGCCGGGCGAAGATCAAGGATTATCATGCGCAGCGGCGCTGGCTGACGGTGCCGGAGATCTTCATCTATTCCTCCAATATCGGCACGGCGCGCATGGCGCTGGAGGTGGGGCTGCAGAAGCACTGGGCCTTCCTGCAGAAGGTGGGGTTGACGGAGCGGCTGCGCACGGAACTGCCGGAAAGCGCGAAGCCGCTGCTGCCCAGGCGCTGGAGCACCATCACGTCGGTCACGGCATCGTTCGGCCACGGGTTCGCGGTGCAGCCTTTGCAGGGGGCGGCCGTGGCGGCGTCGCTGATCAACGGCGGGCGGCTGATCACGCCGACGTTTCTCAAGCGCGACCGGGAAACGGCGCTCGCCATGTCGAAGCGCGTGATCTCGGAGGCCACGTCGCGCAAGATGCGCCACCTGTTCCGCCTCAACGCCATCGAGGGCACGGCGAAGCGGGCGGCGGCGCCGGGCTACCGCGTGGGCGGCAAGACGGGCACGGCGGAAAAGGTCGTCAACGGGCGCTATTCCAAGGACCATCGGCTGACCACCTTCATCGGCGCGTTTCCAATGGACGATCCGAAGTATCTGGTGCTGGTGATGCTGGATGATCCGCGGCCATTGCCGGAGACGCACGGATTCGCCACCTCCGGCTGGAACGCGGTGCCTACCGCGGGCAGGGTGATCGCCCGCATCGGGCCGCTGCTGGGCGTGGCGCCGCGGCTGGATACGGAAGAGGCGAAGAAGGAACTCATCCGGTGGCGGCGGCTGTACGGCAAGCCAACGGTGACACTTCCGCAAGTGGCGCAGAGCGCGGCCACGCGGTGAAGGCAAAGGTTGGTGACCCGGAATCCTTTGAGTTATGGTGTCAGACGCGTGATTCAGCGCGTGTTCACTCGTCATTCCGGCGAAAGCCGGAATCTCGTGCCGATGACTCACAAGTCCCTTGCACGAGACTCCGGCCTGTGCCGGGCTGGCGGGAAAGCCCGAGAGGTAACGGAAGCGACATGGTCAGGCCGCTGAAACATCTCGCGAAGTGCTGCCGCACGGAAGGGCCGGCGGACATGCAGATCGCCGGACTGGCGCTGGACTCGCGGCTGGTGAAGCCGGGGTATCTGTTCGCGGCGTTGCCGGGCACGAAATACGATGGCCTGCAGTTCGTCCCCGATGCGCTGGAGCGCGGAGCACGGGCGCTGCTGGTGGCGGAAGACGCGCGACTGCCGGCGCTGCCCGAGGGTGTCGCCGTGGTGCGTTCGGAAAACCCGGCGCGGGCGCTGGCGCACATCGCGGCGCGCTTTTACGTGCACCAGCCGGTGACCATTGTCGCCGTGACCGGCACCAACGGCAAGAGCTCGGTGGCGGAGTTCACGCGGCAGATATGGGCCTTCATGGGGTTTCGGGCGGCGGCCATGGGCACGCTGGGCGTCGTTGGTCCGGATCTGGACGACCTGAACGTGCGGCACACCACGCCGGACGTGATCACCCTGCACGAGATGCTGGCGAAGATGCGGCTGCGCGGGATTTCGCACGTGGCGATGGAGGCGTCTTCACACGGCCTTGCGCAATATCGCATGGATGGCGTGCGGCTCACCGCCGGCGGGTTCACCAATCTCTCGCGCGATCATCTGGACTATCACGGCGACATGGACGCCTATTTCGAGGCCAAGATGCGACTGTTCGAGGAGTTGCTGCACCCACCCGCGGCCGCGGTGGTGAACATGGACGCGGCGGAAGGCGCGGAAGTGGTGCGGCGCGCGGCGAAGCGCGGGCTGATGGTGTTCGGTGCCGGCGAGGCCGGGGAGTCGCTCAAACTCGTCTCGCGGCGGCTGGAGGGGCTGGGGCAGCACCTGCACATGCAAACGGCACGGCGGGAATATCGCATCTTCCTGCCGCTGGTAGGAGCGTTCCAGGCGGAAAACGCGCTGGTCGCGGCGGGGCTGGTCATCGCCTCCGGGGGGCCGGAGGAAGAGGCCGTCCTGGGGCTGGAGCGGCTGCGCGGGGCGCGCGGACGCATGGAGCTGGTGGGACGCACGGGTGCCGGTGCGCCGGTGTTCGTGGACTACGCGCACACGCCGGATGCGCTGGCGCAGGCGTTGTGCTCGCTCAGGCCCTATGTGAAGGGGCGGCTGATCGTGGTGTTCGGCGCCGGTGGCGACCGCGACGCCGGCAAACGCCCGGAAATGGGCGCGGTGGCGGCGAAGCTGGCGGATGTGGTGATCGTCACCGACGACAATCCGCGCACGGAAGATCCGGCGGCCATTCGCGCGGCCATCCTGAAGGGGGCGCCGGGCGCGGAGGAGATCGGCGACAGGGCGGAGGCCATCGCCAGCGCCATCGCCAGGCTGCGGCACGGCGACATCCTGCTGGTGGCGGGCAAGGGGCATGAAACCGGGCAGATCGTGGACGATGAGGTGCTGCCGTTCTCCGATCACGAGGAAATCCTGAAACATCTGGAAAAGGACGCGGCGGCGTGACGGACGTGTTGTGGTCGCTGGAAGAGGTGCGCGCGGCGCTGGCGCCGGATGAAGTCATCGGCGAGCCACCTGCAGGATTCGCCGGCGTGAGCTTCGATTCACGCGAGATCTCGGGCGGGGAGCTGTTCTTCGCCATCCAGGGCGTGCGCATGGACGGGCACGCCTTCGTGGCCGATGCCCTTGAGAAGGGCGCGGGCGCGGCGGTGGTTTCCGCGCCGACGGAAGAGATGCGCTCCGCCGGGCCGCTCATCGTGGTGGAAGACACCCTGAAGGCGCTGGAGGCGCTGGGGCGCGCGGCGCGGGCGCGCACGGCGGCGAAGGTCATCGGCGTTACCGGCTCGGTGGGCAAGACCACCACCAAGGAGATGCTGGCGCTGGCCCTTTCCGCGCTGGGGCGGACGCACGCACCGCCGGGCAGCTTCAACAACCACTGGGGTGTGCCACTGACGCTGGCGCGGCTGCCGCGAGACGTGGATTTCGCCGTCATCGAGATGGGCATGAACGCGCCGGGCGAGATCGCGGCGCTCACGGCCATGGCGCAGCCGAACGTGGCGGTGGTGACGCACGTGGCGGAGAGTCACATCGGGGCGTTCGACGATCTGGCCGGCATCGCGGCGGCGAAGGCGGAGATCTTCTCCGGCATGGCGCCGGAAGGGGTGGCGGTCATCAACGCCGATGCGCCGCATTCCGATATCCTCATCGAGGCAGCGCGTGCGGCAGGTGTTTCGCGCATCATCACGACGGGCGCGGACGAAGGCGCGGATGTGCGGCTGTTGCGGGCGGTCAACGACGCGCGCTCCGGCATGGTGAGCGCGGAGGCGCTGGTATGCGGCACGCCGGCGAGTTTCGTCATCGGCACGGCGGGGGAGCACATGGCGCGCAACGCGCTCATCGTGCTGGCGGTGGCGGAGGCGCTGGGACTGGAGCTGGCGCCGCCGATGCAGCGTTTGCGCGAGATGCGGCCGCTGGCCGGGCGCGGGCAGCGGCACACGCTGCACCTGCGGGGGGGCGAAGCGCTGCTGATAGACGAGAGCTACAACGCCAACCCGGCCAGCATGCGCGCGGCGCTGGCGGTGCTGGGGGAGATCGTGCCGGAGGGCAACGGCCGGCGCATCGCCGTGCTGGCGGACATGCTGGAGCTGGGTGAACAGGGGCCGGCGCTGCACGCGGGGCTGGCCGAGGCGGTGGACGCGGCGGGTGTGGACGTCCTCTGCACGGTGGGGCCCCTGATGGCGAATCTGCATTCCGCCGTGCCGGCATGCGTGCGCGGGCCGCACATGAGCGAGGCAAGGGAGCTGGAGGCGTTTCTTAAAGAGGTGCTGCGGCCCGGCGACGTGATCCTGTTCAAGGGCTCCAACGGCATGAAGCTGGGGGCGCTGGTGCGGGCGCTGACGGAAGCCTTTGCACCGGAACGAAATCTGGCCTAAAAGGCCGCAACATCATGATTCAACGACATGACGGTTGCGGCGGACGCTGACCGGCGCGCCGATCCGGCGGAGAAGGGCCGCATGCTCTATCACCTGGCGCTGGCGTTTGGCGGCGACATTCCGGGCGTGAACGTGTTTCGTTATCTCACGTTCCGCACCGGCATGGCCGTGCTGCTGGCGCTGTTCCTGGTGTTCATGTTCGGACCGCGGCTCATCACCATGCTGCGGGTGCGGCAGGGCAAGGGGCAGCCCATCCGCGAAGACGGGCCGGAAAGTCACTTCGCCAAGCGCGGCACGCCCACCATGGGCGGGCTGATGATCCTCTCCAGCGTGCTCATCACCACACTGTTGCTGGCCAATCTCGCCAATCCGTTCGTGTGGACGCTGCTGTTCGTGCTCATCGGCTACGGCACCATCGGTTTCTACGACGACTATCTGAAGGTGACGAAACAGAGCGCGGCGGGCTTTTCCGGCAAGGTGCGCCTGGCGCTGGAGTTCGTCATCGCCGTCATCGCCGTGTGGGTGTTCACGCGCATGGGACCACCGGAGCTGGCGGGCAAGCTGGCGGTGCCGTTCTTCAAGGACGTGCTCATTGATCTCGGCTGGCTCTATTACGTGTTCGGCGCCATCGTCATCGTCGGCACAGCCAACGCGGTGAACCTCACCGACGGGCTGGACGGTCTGGCCATCGTGCCGGTGATGATCGCTTCTGCCAGCTTCGCGCTCATCGTCTATCTGGTGGGCAACCGGGTGTTCGCGGACTATCTGCAGATCC
>JALUAB010000258.1 GCA_027051195.1 Hyphomicrobiales bacterium | reverse complement strand
GGGTGGAGCGGCTGGCGGAGGAGGCGGCGCGGCGCTGGCCGGAAGCGCGCATCGCGCTGCTGTCCTCGGACCTGGCGCGCGGCGAGGCATTGAAAACGCTGGTGCGGGACATCGCGGCGGGGGAATATGACATCATCGTCGGCACGCAGCTGGTGGCGAAGGGGCATCACATCCCGAAGCTTACGCTGGTGGGGGTGATCGACGCCGATCTGGCGCTGGAAACGGCCGATCCGCGCGCGGGCGAGCGCACGTGGCAGCTGCTGGCGCAGGTGGCGGGCCGGGCCGGGCGGGCGGAGCGGCCGGGGCAGGCGCTGGTGCAGACGCACCTGCCGGAAACGCCGCTGATGCAGGCGCTGGCGGCGGGCGACCGGGAGGCGTTCCTGGAGCAGGAGATGCGGGCGCGGGAGGCGGCGGGCATGCCGCCGTTCGGGCGGCTGGCGGCGATCATCGTTTCCGGCAGCCGCGAAGGGGAGGTGGCGGAGTTCTGCAAGGCGCTGGCGGCAAGGAAGCCGGCATCGGCCATCGTGCTGGCGCTGGGCCCGGCGCCGGCGCCCATCGAGCGGGTGCGGGGGCGCTGGCGCTGGCGGTTCCTGCTGAAGGGGCCGCGCAACGCCGACCTGCAGGGCTACATCCGGGCGTGGCTTGCGGGCGTGAAGCCGCCCGGAGACGTGCGGGTGGATATCGATATCGATCCCTACAGCTTTCTGTGAGTATCGCCGGAGCCGCTCAGGCGCGCTCGGGCCAGTCGGGGCGGCGCATCTGTTGCAGGCGCGAGACGGTGCGCTCGAACATCTGGCGCAGCGGGCCTTCGCGGTAGATGTCCGGCGGCTCGCCGGCGGCGGTGGCGAACAGGCGCACGCGGTTGTCGTAGAGCGCATCGATCAGGTGGATGAAGCGCAGGGCCTCGTTGCGTTCCTCCGGCCCCAGCAGCGGGATGCGCTCGATGAAGAGCGTGGGGAAACGTTTCGCGATGGCGATGTAGTCGCCCGCGCCGAGGGGACGTTCGCACAGCTCGGCGAAGGTGAAGCGGGCGGCATCCTTCGTGGCGCGCGGTGCGATGAGCACGCGGCCGCCCAGATCCACGGGCACCGGGCCGGGGGTGGCGTCGCCGATGACGGTGCGCCACATGCGCTCGAACTTCTCTTCGATCTCCGGCGTCAGCGGCGCCATCCAGCGTCTTTCCAGCACGTGGCCGCGCAGGCGGTGATCCTGCCCGCCTTCCAGCGGCAGGATGTCCGCATGGGCCAGCAACAGCTCGATGAACGGCTCGAACAGGTTGCGGTTCAGCCCGTCCTTGTAAAGCTCCTCCGGCGGCGTGTTGGAGGTGGCCACCAGCACCGCGCCCAGCTTGAACAGGTTGCCGAACAGGCGGCCCAGGATCATGGCGTCGGTGATGTCCTGCACCTGGAACTCGTCGATGCCGATGAGCCAGCCGTTCTTCATGATCTCCTTGGCTGCCAGCTCCACCGGGTCGATGTCCTCCCACAGTTCGCCGCGCGCCTGCTTCTCGCGGATGTCGCGGATGAGCCCGTGCACGTGCTGCATGAAGGCGTCGAAATGCCAGCGCTGGCGCTG
>JALUAB010000257.1 GCA_027051195.1 Hyphomicrobiales bacterium | reverse complement strand
AAAAGGGGCCGAAGCGTGTGGGCCCCTTCGTCGTGCCCAAGGCCATGAGCTCCACCGCCTCTGCCGTGCTGTCCACCAATTTCAGGATCCGCGGCGTGAACTATTCCATCAGCTCCGCCTGCGCCACCTCCGCCCACTGCATCGGCAATGCCGCGGAGCTCATCCAGTGGGGCAAGCAGGACGTGATGTTCGCCGGCGGGGCGGAGGAGCTGGACTGGACGCTCTCCGTGCTGTTCGACGCCATGGGCGCCATGTCCAGCAAGTACAATGACACGCCGGAAAAGGCCTCCCGCGCCTATGACGCGAACCGCGACGGCTTCGTCATCGCCGGCGGCGGCGGCATCCTCGTGCTGGAGGAGCTGGAGCACGCGAAGGCCCGCGGCGCGAAGATCTATGCGGAGCTCGTGGGCTACGGCGCCACCTCCGACGGGTTCGACATGGTGCAGCCTTCCGGCGAGGGCGCGGTGCGTTGCATGAAGCAGGCGCTGGAAACGGTGGATGCGCCCATCGACTACATCAACCCGCACGGTACTTCCACGCCCATCGGCGATGTGCGCGAGGTGGAGGCCATCCGCGAGGTGTTTGGCGAGAACATGCCGCCCATCGCCTCCACCAAGTCGCTCACCGGTCATTCGCTGGGCGCGGCGGGCGTGCACGAGGCCATCTATTCGCTGCTGATGCTGCGGGACGACTTCATCTGCGAATCGGCCAACATCGAGGAGCTGGACGAGCCGTTCCGCGAGGCGCCCATCGTGCGTGAGCGCATCGAGAACGCGGGGTTGAACACGGTGATGTCCAACTCCTTCGGTTTTGGCGGCACCAACGCCACGCTTGTCTTCCGCCGTCTGTGAGCGATGGCGCGAGGCGCGGGCGCAAACCCCTTCGGGATTGAACGTTCCACATGGCCAAGAGCGGCAGGAAACGACGCTTCGCCACGCTCCGGCGTCTCATCCGCTGGAGTTTGTATGCGGCGTTCATCGGCATCGTCGGCTTCTTGGGCTTTCTCACCTATGTCTTCCTGTCCCTGGACGAGAAGGACCCGTTCCAGATTCCGGGCCGCGCGCCGGGCATTCTCGTGGTCGCGGCGGATGGCACGAAGCTGGTGGAACGCGGCAGCTTCTTTGGCGACGAGGCACGCCTCGACCGGCTGCCGAAACACATGATCGACGCCATCGTCGCCATCGAGGACAGGCGCTTCTGGTATCATCCGGGCATCGACCCCATAGGCCTCGCCCGTGCCATGTGGGCCAATTACCGCGCCGGCCGCGTGGTGGAGGGCGGCTCCACGCTGACCCAGCAGCTGGCCAAGAACCTGTTCCTGCAGCGCAAGCGCACGCTCTGGCGCAAGGCGCAGGAGGCCGCGCTCGCCCTGTGGCTGGAGTGGAAGCTCACCAAGAAGGAAATCCTTTCGCTCTATCTCAACCGCGTCTATTTCGGCGCCGGGGCCTATGGCGTGGAGCAGGCGGCGAAGCGTTATTTCGGCAAGCCCGCCAGCCGGCTCACGCTGGGCGAGGCGGCGCTGCTGGCGGGGCTGGTGAAGGCGCCCTCCGCCTACAACCCGCTGCGCCACCGCGAGCGCGC
>JALUAB010000256.1 GCA_027051195.1 Hyphomicrobiales bacterium | reverse complement strand
GGCTTCATCCCCGTCAACGATGCCTTCGAGACTTCAGCCAAGGGTATCTACGCCATCGGCGATGTGATCGGCGACCCGATGCTCGCGCACAAGGCGGAAGAGGAGGGCTACGCACTGGCCGAACTGCTGGCCGGACAGCGGGCCACGGTCGATTACGCCCTCATCCCTTCCGTGCTCTACACCGCGCCGGAAGCGGCTTCCGCAGGTTTCACCGAGGACGAGCTCAAGGAAGCGGGCGTGGAATACGCCAGGGGAATGTTCAACTTCCGTGGCAATGGCCGGGCACGCGCGATGAACGCCGTGGCCGGCTTCGTCAAGATTCTCGCCCATGCGGAAACCGGGCGCATACTCGGGGCACACATTCTGGGGCCGATGGCCGGCGAAATGATCCACGAGCTGGCCGCCTTCATGAAGATGAACGCCTCGGTGCGGGATCTGGCCCACACGAGCCACGCCCACCCGACGTTGTCGGAAGCGGTGCGTGAAGCGGCGCTGGCCACGTTCGACAAGCCCATTCACGCTTGAAAGGAAATGGAGAATGACGCTGGCGAGCTGGTTTTTCAGCCCGCCGGCTTCGCCCTGTTCCGTTCCGCCAGCGCCTTCTCCAGCGCCGGCTTCACATCCTTCTCCCACGCCTGCGGAGAAAGCGGCCCGGTGAACTTGTAGACGATCACCCCACGTTCGTCGATGAAGAAGGTCTCGGGAATGCCATAGACGCCAAAATCGATTCCCGTGCGCCCGCTCCTGTCCACGCCGATGCGGGCATAGGGGTTGCCCAGGTCGTTCAGCCACGCCAGCGTCTTTTCCGGCGCGTCCTTGTAGGCGATGCCGTAAACCGGCATTTCCTGCCGCCGCGCCAGCTCCATAAGGAACGGATGCTCCTGCCGGCAGGACACACACCAGGAAGCGAAGAAATTCACCATCTTGATGCCCGGAGTCCTGAGATCGGCCAGCGAAAGACCCGGCACAGGCTTGCCGTCCGGCCCGGTGATGCCGGGCAGCGCCGGCAGGTTGAATTCCGGCGCCGGCTTGCCGATGAGCACGGAGGGAATGTAGCGCGGCTTGCCGAACATCAGGCCCCACAGGAACAGCCCCGCGAGAATCAGAAAGCCCGCCAGCGGCAGCACCACCACCCAGCGCACGCCGCCCCTGCCGTCACCGCCGGATTGCGCCGCCTGATTGTTCATGACGCCTCCTGCCCCTGTTCCGCCGAAACCATGCGGCCGCTCGCCACCGCCGGCCGCGCCGGCGCCGCCCGGCGTGCCGCGCCTTCCTCCTCCAGCGCCGCCAGCCGTCGGCGCACCAGCCGCATGCGCAACACGATGCCGCCGATAAGCACGGTCAGCAGCACGAAAGCCACCGCGTAGGCGGAAAGAACGAAACCGATGTGTTTGGCAGCAAGATCCATTAACCGTGCTCCTCAGGCCGCCTGCCCGGCCTGCGCCAGTTCCATCTGCCGCAGTCGCCGCGAAAGAACTTCCGCCCGCAGGTTATACAGCATCAAAGTGAGAAAGAGCAGGGCGAATCCGGCCATGCACCATAACAGGGGCGTGAGGATGGACGGATCCACCGCCGGGCCACCCT
>JALUAB010000255.1 GCA_027051195.1 Hyphomicrobiales bacterium | reverse complement strand
TCGAATCCAGCGAGCCGCTCACCACGGTGCTGGTGAGCATCGCGCCGTTGCGTGCGCAGCGCGACCGCCCCGTGCGCATGACCAGTGCCGACGGCAGAACATGGCGTGTATCGCTGGCCGATGCGCCGCCTCCCGGCAAGGATGCCCGCCGCCTGCGGCTGGTGGTCACGGCGGGAAAGAAGACCTATATCGGGGAGACGAGAGTCCGGTATTGAGCCGGGCCGCCCCAGCCCGGAGAGCCAGCCATGCAGCCGGAAGAACTGGCCATCCGCGATTTCCTCGCGCAGGCTCCGCCCTTCGATCAGCTCACGGACGAGGAGCTGAACGAAGCCGTCTCCAGCATCGAGATCCTCTACCGCCGCGCCGGCGACGTGTTGCTGAGCCCCGGTGACATCAACCGCCACCTCTACCTCATCCGCAAGGGCGCGGTGGAGGTGCGCGACGAGCAGGGCCGCCTGCACAACCGCTACGCCGCCGGCGAATGGGTGGGCTTCCGCTCGCTGCTCAACGAGGGCCGCGTCGTCATGGAGGTGCGCGTCATCGAGGACGCGCTGCTCTATGCCCTTCCGGGCGCGCTGTTCCTGAAGTTCTATCGGGCGCACGAGGGGTTCCGCGGCTTCTTCGCGCAAAGTGGCCGCCAGAGCCTGCGCCACGCGCTCACCCGTGCGCTGCCGGCGGACAACAGCCTGCTGGCACTCACCGCCCGCGACGTGGCCGACGAGCCGCTGGTGGAGATCGCCGCCGACACGCCCATCCGCGAGGCCGCCATGCAAATGGCCGGGCGCGACGCCTCCGCGCTGCTGGTGATGAATGGCGGCAAATTGACGGGTATCGTCACCGACCGCGACTTCTGCACCCGCGCCGTGGCTCGCGCCCTGCCGCCCGAAGCCCCGGCCCGCGAGATCATGACGCCCGATCCCGTCACCATCGAGGCCGACTCACGCGCCGCCGACGCCCTGCTGCTCATGGCCCGGCGCAACATCCGCCACCTGCCAGTAGTGGAGCGCGATGCGAACGGCGAACACATCGCCGGGCTGATCACCGCCGCCGGCATCATCCGCCACCAGAGCCAGAACCCGGTCTATCTCGTCAACGACGCCACCCGCGCCCGCAGCATCGAGGAGCTGGCCACCGTCTCCGCCCGCCTGCCGCGGGCGCTTCTGGCGCTGGTGGAGGCCGGCCTGCCAGCGCATGACGTCACCTATGCCATCAGCGCCGTCGGCGCCGCCATCACCCGCCGCGTGCTGGCGCTGGCGGAGGAGGAGCTGGGCCCACCGCCGGTGCCATACGCCTTCATCGTCGCCGGCTCGCTGGCCCGCCGCGAGCAGACGGTGCACACCGACCAGGACAACGCCATCATCCTCTCCGACGATTACGACGAGGCCGTCCACGGCGAGTATTTCGCCACGCTGGCGGCGAAGGTGAATGACGCGCTGAACGCCTGCGGCTACGTCTATTGCCCCGGCGACGTCATGGCCCGCAACGACAAGTGGCGCCAGCCGCTGGCGCGCTGGCGCGAGCGTTTCGAGGGCTGGATCCTCTCGCCGGAGCCGAAGGCGCTCATGCACGCCTCCATCTTCTTCGACCTGCG
>JALUAB010000254.1 GCA_027051195.1 Hyphomicrobiales bacterium | reverse complement strand
CAGCACCAGCGTCTCGCCGCCACGGGTGATCTCCACCCGCACCACGTCCGCCAGCCGCGCCTGCAGACCGGGCAGCAGCGCCTGCCCCTGCCCCGCCACACGCAGCGGCGCCCGCGCCTGCATCCACGCCCAGCCCGCCAGCGCCACGGAAAGCGCCGCCACCAGGGCCGTCACCATGAGCATCCGCCATCCGCCGCGCATCGCCTCAACCTTCCCTGCTCGCCAGCATGCGGCCGCGGCGCGCCATCAGCCGCCGCATCAGCCACACGAACATGCCGATGAGCGCCACCAGCAACGCCACGCCCGCGATGTTCAACGCCTTGATGCGAAATTCCAGCCGCTTGATGTCGCGCACCAGCGCCTGCTGCACGTCGCGCAGCGACCGCCTGAGCGACAGGATCTCCGCCCGCACCTGCGCGATCTTCTCCCGGTCGCGCTCGGAGATCACCACCCGCCCTTTCTCGATGCGCGCCGTGATGCCGGAAAGCCGCGCCTCCGCCTCCTTCAGCTGCTGGCGCAGCCGCTGCTCACGCGCGCGATACTGCTGCTCCGCCTCCCGGCGCAGCTCCTCTATGCGCTCGAACCGTCGCTGCGTCAGCGTCCGCCCCGTCAGACCGGAGAGCGCCTCGCCTCCGCCCATCTCCTGCAGGGCATTGAGCAGAAACGTGGCATTGCCCGCCAGCGGCAGCACCAGCTTGCGCCCGCCGCCGATGTCCTGCAGGCGCGCCCAGAAGCGGTCGGAAAGAAAATCCACATCCCCGATGAGCAGCAGATTCAGAGTGCCCTCCCGCGGCTTCACGTCCTCATGAAACGCCGCCGCCGCGCCGCGCGCCCGCACCGCCAGCCACCGCCGTTCCTTGCCCGGCCTGTAGGCGGCCAGCACCTTCAGCGGATCCGGCGGCAGCACCATTTTCACGTCCATCGGCGCCGCCTGTTCCGACGAGGCGATCACCGGCTCCACCTTCAGCTTCGCCCCCTCCGCCGCCGAGAAGGCCCCGATGCTGCCCACGTTCATGCCGGGCACGTTCACGAAAAGCGATTCGAACCTTTTCGCGAAGGCGCGGTTGTCCAGCGCCAGCCACGCCAGCCAGCTCACCTGCCGCTCCCGTCCCTCGTCGGCGAACAGCACCGTGCGGGCGAACGCCGGATCGGCGATGAACTTCCCCACCGTGAACCCGATGCCCCAGCGGCGCAGCATGCGAATGAGCGGATCATCCTTGCGCGGCACGTTCTGCCCCAGCAGAGAAACCTCCGTCATGCCCACCTCCGCCACCGGATCGATGGCGAAGATCGCGGGCTTGCCGGCCAGCGCGAAACGCTCCACCGCCTTCAATACCGGCTCCGCCATCGGCGCCGGCGTCGCCAGAAACAGCACGTCCACGTTCTTCAGCTGCTCCGGCTTGCCCGCCGGGTCGATGCGCTTCACATCGAAGAACTCGCGCAGCTGCGCGATGATGGCCCATTCGGGCATGCGCCGCCCGCTGGGCAGCATCTTGCCGAACATGGGCAGGCCGGTGAGCACCCCCACCACCGGCCGTTTCGGCTGGCTCAGCCGGTGTATGAGCGACGTGAGATCGTATTCCAGCAGCGGCGCGCGCT
>JALUAB010000253.1 GCA_027051195.1 Hyphomicrobiales bacterium | reverse complement strand
TCGATGAGGCGGAAATCGCCATCAAGACGGCGGAGCAGAACGACCTGAACCAGCCGGAAAACCAGGACTTGCTCAGCCCGCTGAACCGGGTGCGGGTGATCATCACCAAGCAGGCGTTGCAGGAGGGCTGGGACTGTCCGTTCGCCTACATCCTGTGTTCGCTGGCGGCCAATACCAACCAGAGCGCCATGACGCAGCTGGTGGGGCGCATTCTGCGCCAGCCATACGCCATGAAGACCGGCGTGGCGGCGCTGGACGAGTGCTGGGTGGTGACGCACCACGCCTCCACGGCGAAGGTGGTGCAGGCGGTGAAGAAGGGACTGGAGCAGGATGGGCTGGGCGACCTGGTGTTGCAGGTGGCGCAGGAGGATGCCGCTTCCGTGTCGGGCGTGGCGTGGCGGATTCCGCGCCGGGAGAAGTTCGCCAATCTGAAAATATTTCTGCCGCTGGTGCTGCACGTAGGGGAGGACGGCGCGCGGGAGCTGGACTACGACACGGACATTCTGTCCGCCATCGACTGGCGGGACTACGACCCTGCTGGCGTGGCGGAGCGCATTCCCGCCGCCGGGACGGAGCTGGAGACGCTGGTGCAACGCCTGCGGGTGACGGACGGGGATGACCTGATAGAGCGCGAGGTGGTGCGCCGCGCGCCGTCGCTGGCGCGGTTCGATCCGGCGCACGCGGCGCGCATGATCGGCGAGATCGTGCCCAACGCCTTTCAGGCGCGGGAGATCGTCGGGCGGCTGCTGGCGGCGCTGCGGGCACGCGGGCTGGACGGCGACAAGTTGGGGCCGCTGGCGGAGTATATCATCGACGCGCTTTACCGGGCGCTTGAGAAGGAGCGATTGCGGCGGGCGGAAGAGGTGTTCCGCCGCAAGGTGGAAAGCGGCGAGATACGCTTTCGCCTGCGGCTGGACGGGCGCGACTGGAAAATGCCGGATTGGGTGGAAACCACGCAGCCTGAGGAGGCGCGGCAACTGGTGGGAAGCGACGGCGGGCCGTTGGAACGCAGCCTGTTCGCGCCGCAATACGAAGCCGACTTCAACAAGGCGGAGCGCGAGGTGGCGGTCTATCTGGACGGGCAGGAGGCGCTCAAGTGGTGGCACCGCAACGTGGCGCGCAAGCAGTATGGGCTGCAAGGCTGGCGGCGCGGGCGCATTTATCCGGACTTCATCTTCGCCATGAACGGAGAGGGCAGGCCGGAGCGCATCATCGTGCTGGAGACGAAGGGCGATCAGCTGGAGGGCAACCTGGACACGGAATACAAGCGCAAGCTGCTGGAACTTCTCACGGAGCATTTCGACTGGGAGGAGGCTATTCCGGCAGGCATGCTGGAGGTGGCGCGGGAGCAGGGGCGGCGCGTGCAGTGCGAGCTGGTGCTGATGAGCGAGTGGAAGGAGCGGCTGGCCAGGCTGTTCGGAGAAGTGGAGGCATGAACGCCGGTGAGCGACAGCTCAGCCTATTCGGCGAGGCGGAGGGGCGGCCACAGCCGGAGCGGTATGTGCCGAAGCCGGAGCTGGTGCGCAAGGCGCTCGCCTCGCTGGAGCGGCGGGTGCGTGAAGAGGGGCCGGAGACGGTCGAGGGCTGGCTGGCGCCGGCGCG
>JALUAB010000252.1 GCA_027051195.1 Hyphomicrobiales bacterium | reverse complement strand
GGCTGGGAGAGCTTGGAGCCGTCACGATACAGCGCGTTGGCCTTCAGCCCCAGCTTCCAGGACAGCTCGTAGGCCTTCAGGCAGTCCTCCACCGTGGCGTCGTTGGGCATGTTCACGGTCTTGGAAATGGCACCGGAGATGAAGGGCTGGGCGGCGGCCATCATGCGGATGTGACTCTCCACGGAGAGGTAACGCTTGCCCAGCCGGCCGCAGGCATTGGCGCAGTCGAACACCGGCAGGTGTTCCTCCTTCAGGTGCGGCGCGCCCTCCAATGTCATGGCGCCGCAGACATGGATGTTGGCGGCCTCGATCTCCTCCTTCGAGAAACCCATGTGGGAGAGCAGGTCAAAGGAGATGTCATTGAGCTGCTCTTCGGAAACGCCCAGCACGTCGCGACAGAAGTCGTCACCCAGGGTGAAGCGGTTGAAGACGTAGCGGATATCGAACACGCCGCCCAGCGCCTCCTCCACCGCCGCGATCTTTCCGTCGGTGAAGCCGCGGCGCTTCAGCGCCTCGTGGTTGACGCCCGGCGCGTCCTTCAACGTGCCATGGCCGACGGCGTAGGTGATGATGTCCTCGATCTGCTCCTGGGTGTAGCCCAGCGCCTCCAGCGCCGCCGGCACCGCCTGGTTGATGATCTTGAAGTAGCCACCGCCGGCCAGCTTCTTGAACTTCACCAGCGCATAATCCGGCTCGATGCCGGTGGTGTCGCAATCCATCACCAGGCCGATGGTGCCGGTGGGGGCGATCACCGTGACCTGCGCGTTGCGGTAGCCGTGCGTCTCGCCCAGCGCCAGCGCCTCGTCCCAGCACGCCTTCGCCCGTCCGGACAGCCCGGCATCGGGACAACCAGCGTGATCCAGCGGCACCGGCGGCACGGAGAGGCTCTCGTAGCCCTCGCGCTCGCCGTATGCGGCGCGGCGGTGGTTGCGGATGACGCGGAGCATGTGCGCGCGGTTCCTCGCGAAACCCGCGAACGGCCCCAGCTCGCGCGCCATCTCGGCGGAGGTGGCATAGGCCCGGCCGGTCATGACGGCGGAGATGGCACCGCACAGGGCGCGGCCCTCGTCGGAGTCATAAGGCAGGCCCATGGTCATCAGGAGGCCGCCGATGTTGGCGAATCCGAGGCCCAGCGTGCGGTATTCGTAGGAGAGCTTCGCGATCTCCTTCGAGGGGAACTGCGCCATGAGCACGGAGATCTCCAGCACGATGGTCCACAGCCGCACCGCGTGCTCGAACTCCTTCACGCGGAAGGTGCGCGTCTCGCGGTCGTAGAAGCGCAGCAGGTTGAGCGAGGCGAGATTGCACGCCGTATTGTCCAGGAACATGTATTCCGAGCACGGGTTGGAGGCGCGGATCTCGCCGGAAGCCGGGCAGGTGTGCCAGTCGTTGATGGTGGTGTGGAACTGGATGCCCGGATCGGCGGACTGCCAGGCGGCGAGCCCGATCTTGTCCCACAGGGCGCGGGCGGAGACGGTCTTCGCCACCTCGCCGTCGGTGCGGCGGATGAGCGGCCATTCGGCATCGGCCTCGACCGCGCGCAGGAACTCTTCCGTCACGCGCACGGAATTGTTGGAATTCTGGCCCGAGACGGTGCGGTAGGCCTCGCCGTCCCAGTCGGTGTCGAAGGTATCGAATTCGATCTCGGTGAAGCCCTGCTTCGCGAACTGGATGACCTGGCGGATGAGGCCCATGGGCACCTCGTCGCGCTTCGCCGCGCGGATGGCGCGCTTCAGCGCCGGATTGCGCTTCGGATCATAGCAGTCCTCGCCCTCGGCATCGCAGTTCACGCAGGCCTTCATGACGGCCTCGAGGTGGCGTTTCACCAGCCTCGAGCCGGCCACCAGGGCGGCGACCTTGCGCTCCTCGCGCACCTTCCAGCCGATGAACTCCTCGATGTCCGGGTGATCGATGTCCACGATCACCATCTTGGCGGCGCGCCGGGTGGTGCCGCCGGACTTGATGGCGCCGGCGGCGCGGTCGCCCACCTTGAGGAAGGACAGCAGGCCGGAGGAGCGGCCGCCGCCGGAGAGCGGCTCGTTCTCGCCGCGCAGGCTGGAGAAGTTGGTGCCGGTGCCGGAGCCATACTTGAACAGGCGCGCCTCGCGCACCCACAGATCCATGATGCCGCCCTCGTTGACGAGATCGTCCTCGATGGACTGGATGAAACAGGCGTGCGGCTGCGGGCGCTCGTAGGCGGAAGTGGACTTCCTCAGGCGCCCCGTCTCGTGATCCACGTAGTAGTGCCCCTGCCCCGGACCGTCGATGCCATAGGCCCAGAACAGCCCGGTATTGAACCACTGCGGGGAGTTGGGCGCGGCCATCTGCATGACCAGCATGTGGCGGACCTCGTCATAGAAGGCGCGCGCGTCCTCCTCGGTGTCGAAATAGCCGCCTTTCCAGCCCCAGTAGGCCCAGGTGCCGGCCATGCGGTCATAGACCTGCCTGGCGGAGATCTCATGCGTGGTGCGCTCCTCCTCCGGCAGCCTCGCCAGCGCCTCCTCGTCCGGCACCGAACGCCACAGCCACTCCGGCACGCCCTCCTCCGGCACCTTCTTCAGCGCCACCGGCACGCCGGCCTTGCGGAAATACTTCTGCGCCAGGATGTCGGCGGCCACCTGCGAGAAGTGCGCGGGCACCTCCACGTCCTCCATGCGGAAGACGAGCGAACCGTCCGGGTTGCGGATCTCGCTGGTGATACGGGTGAAGGCGACGTCATCGTAAACATCGCGGCCGGCTTGTGTGAACAGGCGCTGAATCTTCATAGCCCCCTACTCTCCCCTTGGTGCCTCGCGGCCGGCGCGCAAAGCCCCTCTGCCGGCGGACTTCTCCGCCGGGCGCACGGCCGACAGCATGTTGGAACATTCAGATTACAAAAAGCATACACGACGAACAAAAGGCGGTCAACTGCCCGATGGAGCGAATCCCGCCTCGCTCACACGATCATGCTGCATGCGGAGGGAGAGGTCAATCCCTTGTGGGCTGATAACAGGAAATGCGCAATATGCTGTGGAAAGGCGGCAGACAGGCGGGAAGGCCGCCGGGACGATGTTTTCAACAGCCGGGGATGAGGGGATGTTCCTCCCCCACACAAGTGCATGATTCCCCCGGCGCTTTCAAACGCGGTGGCGGACGCCGCCGGGGCGCGGGCCTGTGGAAAGGTGCGGGAAAGTCCGGAACGAAACCGCCCGACCGGTGGCCCGAGTTCGCCGCGCGCGTCGCCCAGCCACCCCTTCACCGGCCGGCGGGAACACTTGCATGAACAGCGGAATCGGCTATGCTCCGGCCCGGAACGCAACCGCCAATCACGGGAGCCGCGCAGGCGGCAGCAAAGCATGGGCCTGAAGACCATCATCCAGCGCGTCTTCACCTGGTGGAACGACGCCACCCTCTCTACCCTGCTCTACACACGGCGCAAGGGGGTGTTCGTCGGCAGGGACGATCAGGGGAACAGCTATTATCGGACGGCGGACGATTCGCACCGCTGGGTGATCTACAACGGCTACGCGGAAGCGTCGCGCATTCCACCGGGCTGGCACGCCTGGATCCACCGGCGCGTGGACACGCCACCGACGGAGGACGGTTACGCACCGCACGCCTGGGAGAAGCCCTGGCGGCCCAACCCCACCGGCACGCCCGAGGCCGAGTTTCCGCCCGGCTCGCTCTACCGCGAGCGGCCGGCGCATCCGGCGCGGCCGGCGGTACGCGGCTGGCGGCCGGAGACGCTGAACGGCGAAACCTGAGCGACCGCAAGCCGGGGAGCGACCATGAACAACGTGGCGGAAACCATCATCGGCACCCTGGTGCTGGCCGTGGCGGCGGCTTTTGCCTGGTACGTCTACGCCACCACCGATATCGCCCGGGGGCATTCCGGCTACGTCGTCAAGGCAGTGTTCGACAATGCCAGTGGCGTGAACATCGGCACCGACGTGCGGCTCGCCGGCATCAAGGTGGGCAGCGTGGTGGGGCAGACGCTGGATCAGGAAAACTACCAGGCCATCATCGCCATGACCATCGAGCGCGGCGTGAAACTGCCCGAGGACACCTCCGCCAAAATCACCACCGACGGCCTGCTGGGCGACAAGTATATCGCGCTCGACCCCGGAGGCTCCGACGTCTTGCTGAAAGACGGGGACATCATGGAGAACACCCAGAGCTCCATTGACCTGTGGGCGCTGGTGAACGAATATCTCTTCAAGAAAGAGGAGAAGAACAAATAGTTGCGCCCCGCGCCGCCGGGCTGCCCTCTCGGCGCGACCGGACGGCGGGGAGGAATGCGGCATGCATCACCGGCAAATCTGGCAGGCGGACGCATATGACGAAAAGGCCGGCTTCGTGTCCAAGGAGGCGGAGGAAATCCTGCGCTGGCTGCGGCCGCGGGCGGGCGAACGCATTCTCGATCTCGGCTGCGGAACGGGCGTCATCGCCGAGCGTCTGATGCGGCAGGGCTGTCGGGTGCTGGGCCTGGACATCGACGCGGACATGCTGCGCGCGGCCAGGGTGCGCGGGGTGCCGGTGGTGCAGGGCAGCGGCGAGCGCCTCGCCTTCGATCAGGAATTCGATGCCGTGTTCTCCAACGCCGCCCTGCACTGGATGCGGGACGATCCGCGAGCGGTGGCCGAAGGCGTGTTGCGGGCGCTCAAGCCCGGTGGGCGTTTCGTCGCGGAGTTCGGCGGACGGGGCAACGTCGCCGCTGTGACGACCGCCATGCGGGCGGTGGCGCGCCGGCGCGGCGCGGACGAGGCGGCCGGCGGCGGATGGTACTTTCCGGCGCCGGACGAATACCGCACGCTGCTGGAAGAGGCCGGCTTCATCGTGCAGCGCCTGGAGCTGGCGCCGCGGCCCACTATCCTGCCCGGCGCCCTGAGCGACTGGCTGGAGATCTTCGCCGGGCCGTTTCTGGCGCAATTCGGCGAGGACGCGCCGGTAGTGGCGGCGGAGGTGGAGGATCTGTTGCGCCCGGCGCTGTGCGATGCCGCCGGACGCTGGACGGTGGACTATGTGCGGCTGCGCGTGCTGGCGCGGCGGCCCGGGCGATGAGGGCGATGAGGACGGCGATGGCGACGACACGGGTGACGAATGGCGGAAGGCGGATGCCGCTGGCGCTGCTGGCGTTGCTGGCTGGGTGGTCGGCCCAGGCCCCGAGCGGCCTTGCCGGCCCGGTGCAGAACGGCATCGCCGTGTTCGCGGCGCTGGACAAGATCACCGGTGAAATCACCACCCTGAAGGTGCCCATCGACGATACATCGAGGTTTGGCACTTTCCGCATCACGCCGCGCACCTGCCACACGCGCCCGCCGACGGAAGAACCGCGCACCATGGCCTTCGTCGAGATCGAGGAGTTCACCTACGACAAGCGCCACCGGCGGGTGTTCAGCGGTTGGATGAATGCCGAAAGTCCGGGACTTCACGCGGTGGAGCACCCGCTTTTCGACGTCTGGCTCACAGGCTGCGAACGCCCGCTGCGGGGAGATGACGCCGGGACGGTCGGGGCGGAGGGCGCGGATGCTCCGCCCCAAGGCGGAAGAGCCGCCGCGGGCAAGGAGGCGCCGGCGGCTCCGCTGCCGCCGATGACGGGACAACCATGAAGCGAAATCCGGCACGCTCCACCGGCAAGGGCCTATGGCCATTCGTGCCGGCCGCTGCTATACCACGCCGCATCCGGGGATAACGGGGCTGACCAGACGAGGGGCCGGGATGCGCCTCCCAGGCGCTGCACGCTGCGGATTCGCAAACCTGGCGACTGTTGAAGGGGCATGAGCAGAAGCGTTCGCAACATCCTGATCGCCTTCGTCCTTTTCACGCTGGGCCTGACCGCCATCGGCGGCGCCGTGCTGTGGCTGGACGCGCAGCGGGAGCGGACGGTGATCCTCGGCGCCGGCGACAAGGCCGGTGAGGCTTACGTGATTGCCAGCGCGATTGCGAAACTGGCGCGCAAATACGACCCCAAGCTGCGGATCATCGTGGCTGAAACCGGCGGCTCCGGGCAGAACAACCGCATGTTGCAGCAAGGGCTGTTGCAGCTCGCCACCATTCAGGCGGACACCCGCGCCGGGCCGGGCATCCGGCTGGTGACCAGCCTCTATCCGGACGCCTTCCAGCTGCTGGTGCGCGCCGATTCCGGAATCACCTCCATCGCCGATCTGAAGGGACGGACCATCGCCCTGCCGCCGCGTGAATCGGGCCAGTATCGTTCCTTTCTCTTTCTCACCCGACACTATGGCCTGACGGTGCGCGACATGCGCATGGTTTCCATGTCCTCGCGGGCGGCGGTGTGGGCCATCACGCACGGCGCGGTGGACGCCCTGTTCCGCGTACGCGCGCCGGGCAACCCGGAAATCCGCGAGGCCATCCAGAGCGGCAAGGTGCGCCTGCTGCCCATCGAGCATTCGCAGGCGCTGAAGCTGACGGAGCCGGCGCTGGAATCCGGCGTGATCCCGGCCGGATCCTACCGTGGCGCGCCGCCGGTGCCGAGGGAGAACCTGCCCGTGCCCGTGGTGCGGCGGCTGCTGGTCTCGTCGGAGGACGTGGACCCGGACATCGTCGAGCGGGTGACCAGTCTCATCTACGATCACCGACTGGAGCTTTCCGAGATCACGCCGCTCGGCGGCTTTCTGGCCGACCCCGCCGAACTGGGGCGCATCGCCCTGCCCCTGCATGAGGGTGCACGGAGATACTATGAGCGTGACAAGCCTTCCTTCCTGCAGGAAAACGCCGAGGTGCTGGCACTGTATCTCACCATTCTGGCCGGTGTGGCGTCGCTGCTCCTGCGGCTGAACACACGGCGCCAGAAGCAGCGTGTGGACGCCTACAACCGCGAGCTGATCGCCATCTACAACGAGGCGGTTCTGGACGAAGATCCGAAGCCGGAAGTCTATCGCGACAAGATGATGGGCGTGTTCGCGCGGGTGCTGAAGGACGCCGAGGACGGCAACATCAACACGAGTGGCTTCGAATTCCTCTCCTTCGCCTGGGATGAACTCAACGACGCCGTCATCGAGGTCATGCAGGAGAAGATGCAGGCAGGAAAGAAGGCCGAAACCGCGGCCGGCGAGGCGGCGGGAGGGTGCGGCATGTCGAGGGGCCGGGGGAGGAGCGCATGAGCCGACGACCCATCACATTCGAGAGCGACGCCATCCTGGCGCGCCGGCGGGCGCAGCTGGACAAGGCGCTGCGCTTCGGCCTGCTGCTGGCGGTGCTCGCCGCGGTGGCCGTGACCAGCCTGTATTTCTATCTGCGACTTTCCGCCGAAGAGACGGAGGCGCGGCGTCGGCTGCTCACCTTCACCGAGCTTCGGGCCTCGGCGGTGGAACGGTTCCTTTCCTCTCATGAACAGGAAACGGCCCTGTGGGCGGGCCAGAGCGACATGCGTCAGCTGGCGACGCGTTACGTGGACCTGTGGCAACGCCTGGACCCGCGTGAACGCGAGGCGGTGCGGCGCATGCTGGTGCCGGCAAAGCTGCTGCCGGAAGCCGAGCGCCAGACACCCCTGCCGCTGCGTTCCGAGGCCATCAACGCCTACCTGGCCCTGCATCGGGAAACGCTGGAACGCATGGAGGCTTTCCGCAAGCATCACGGATACCGCAACGTCTATTTCTTCACGCCGGACGGCAACATGGCTTTTGCCGTGCGCAAGCGCGTCGATTTCGGCCTGAACTTCGGCATGAACGGCAGCATTTACGCCGGCTCCGGCCTGGGCCGCGCCTTCCAGCGGGGGCTGCGGCTCATCAGCCCCGGGCAGGCGATATTCGAGGACTACTCGCTCTACGCGCCGGCCGGGGAAAAACCGGTGATGTTCATGGCGGCACCGATGCTGAAGCCGGAAGGCGAGAAGGTGGGCGTTTACGTGGTGGAAGTGGGGGTGGAGCCGCTGAACGCCATTTTCGCCGGAGACACCGGCCTTGGCCGTTCGCTTTCCATGTATGCCGTGGGTCCGGACCTGAAGCTGCGCAGCGACCTGCCGGGAGTGACGGAACCCACGGCGCTGCGCCGGCGGATGGACATTCCGGCAGTGCGCAAGGCCCTTTCCGGCGAGCGCGTCATCACCACGGCCAGGGGCGAGGCCGGACGCAAGGTCGTCATCGCGCTGCCACTGGAATCGCCGGAGGCCAACTGGGCGGTGGTGACGGAAATGGCGCTGGCCGAAATGCGGCGCCCCTACATGCCCCATGCCTGGCTGTGGGCGGGGAGCATCCTTCTCATCCT
>JALUAB010000251.1 GCA_027051195.1 Hyphomicrobiales bacterium | reverse complement strand
GCACCGGCAAGCAGGTGCGGGTGGCGGTGTTCGCCAAGGGCGACAAGGCCGAGGAAGCGAAGGCCGCGGGCGCGGACATCGTCGGCGCGGAAGACCTGGTGGAGCGGATCCAGAAGGGCGAGATCAATTTCGACACCGCCATCGCCACGCCGGACATGATGCCGCTGGTGGGCCGGCTGGGCAAGATCCTGGGGCCGCGCGGGCTGATGCCGAACCCCAAGGTGGGCACGGTGACGCCGAACGTGGGCGAGGCGGTGAAGCGCGCCAAGGCCGGCGCGGTGCAGTTCCGCGTGGAAAAGGCGGGCATCGTGCACGCCGGCATCGGCAAGGCGAGCTTCGATGAGGACAAGATCGCGCAGAACGTGAAAGCGTTCGTGGACGCGGTGCTGAAGGCGAAGCCGGAAGGCGCCAAGGGCTCCTACATCAAGGGTGTGGCGCTTTCCTCCACCATGGGGCCAGGGGTGAAGGTGGATCTCGGCTCCATTACCGGCAACGCCTGATGCCACACGGTTTCCGGGTCATTTTCGAGTGGCCCGGTATGTCGGTGATTCAGGATGTTGGAAGCATGTCCTGATGACCCGCTTCAAGTCCTGTCCGAGACTGCGGGCGCCCGGATTCCCCGAGGATGAAGGGCTCAAATGGCGGCTTCGCCGGCCCGCACAGACGGGAAGAACGGATCGTTCCCGTGCTCCGGGCGGAGGGCGGGCGGTCGGTTCGGACCGGCGCCGCGGAAGGGTGGACCGGCCGCGGTGTCTGAAAAGCGGACAGGCCTTGCCAGGGGCCGCGTTCCGGAAGGCCGGCGACGGCCGGAAGGTCGCGGCGACACGGGGCAACCGGCGCGGAAGGGGCGTTCCCGGAAGCGCCACGTCTGCAAAGGAGCGAGAAAGTGGACAGAGCCCGTAAACGCGAGGTGGTCGCGTGGCTCAAGGAGGAGGTCTTCTCGAAGGCCCCCGCCCTGGTGGTCGCGCACAACCTCGGCCTGACGGTTGCGGAGATGACCGATCTGCGCAACCGCATGTACGAGGCGGGCGGCATGGTCAAGGTGGTGAAGAACCGCCTGGCGAAGATCGCTCTGGCGGATACGCCCAGGGAAGGCCTGGCGGAAATCTTCTCCGGCCCGACGGTGCTGATGTGGTCGGAAGACCCGGTGGTGGCGCCGAAGACGGCCGTCGGGTTCGCCAAGGAGCACGCGGAGAAATTCGTCGTGCTCGGCGGCATGCTGGAGGAGAACCTGCTGGACGAAGCCGGCGTGAAGGCGCTGGCGGAGCTGCCGTCCCTGGACGAGCTGCGGGCCAAGATCATTGGCGTCATCCAGGCGCCGGCGCAGAAGCTGGCCAGCGTCGCGCAGGCGCCGGCGGGCCAGCTGGCGCGCGTGCTGGCCGCCCGTGGCGAGCAGGAGGCCGCATGAGCGGCGCAGCCGCCTGAGCGGCGTATGATGCCGCATCGCTAACGAAAACGGTCGGCTCCGGCAGCGTTGCATGACGGGGCGGGCCAGAAGAAACCGAAGGTTCGAACCGACCAACACGAGGAAATGGAACAATGGCCGATCTCGAGAAAATTGCCGAAGAGCTCTCTTCCCTTACCGTGATGGAGGCGGCGGAGCTCGCCAAGATGCTGGAAGAGAAGTGGGGCGTTTCCGCCGCC
>JALUAB010000250.1 GCA_027051195.1 Hyphomicrobiales bacterium | reverse complement strand
TGCTCGACCTGCAACGGCAGCTGGCGGACATCGAGCACGACATCCAGATGGCCAGGCGCTACTACAACGGCGCGGTGCGCGACAACAACGTGCTGGTGGAATCCTTCCCCTCCAATCTCATCGCCAACTTCTTCCGGTTCGCGAAGGCCGAATATTTCGAACTGGAGGACGCGGCCGCAAGGCAGGTTCCGAAGGTCGATCTCTCACCCACCACCTGACGCCGGTGAACGCCATGCGCAGCATTCGCCCGTTCGCCGCCCGTCTCGCCGTCCTGGCGCTGGCGTTGCTCTGTGTGGCGCAGCTTTCCGCCCCGGCGCCGGCGGCGGAGGAGATCCTGTCCTTCGAATCCACCATTGAGGTGCGTCGGGACGGCGTGCTGATCGTCACGGAAACCATCACCGTGCGCGCCGAGGGACGGCGGATCCGGCGCGGCATCTACCGCGATTTTCCCCTGCGTTTCCGACAGCCGGACGGCACCACGGGCTACGCCGGCTTCGAGGTGATGCGGGTGGAACGCGACGGCCGCCCGGAACCGTGGTTCACCAGAAGGCCCGTGGCCGGCGTGGTGCGCATCTACATCGGCCGCAAGGACGCCTTCGTGCGCCCCGGCGTGCACACCTACGTCCTCACCTACCGCACGACGCGGCAGATCCGCTTCTTTCCCGGGCATGACGAGCTCTACTGGAACGTCACGGGCGACGCCTGGGCCTTCCCCATCCGCCGCGCGTGGGTGGAGGCGACCCTGCCCGAGGGTGCGGAAATCATCCGCCACGCGCTGTTCACCGGCGCGCGCGGCAGCCGGGAAAGCGCCGCGCGAACGCTGTTCGCCTCGGGCAACCGCTTCGAGGCGGAGACCACCCGCACACTGCGGCCCGGAGAAGGATTCACCATCGCTCTAGCCTTTCCCAAGGGATTCGTGCGCGAACCCACGGCGCGGCAGAAGCTGTGGTGGCGGGTGCGCGACATGATCGGCCCCTTCTGGCTGCTGGCCGGCACGGCGGTGGTGCTGGCCTGGCTGCTGCTGGCGTGGCTGCGGGTGGGGCGCGACCCGGCGCCGGGCGTGATCATTCCACGCTGGCGGCCACCCGCGGGAATCTCGCCGGCCGCGGCGCACTGGATTCGCGAGGAGGCCCACGCCGTCGGCGCTGACAGAAGGCGGGCCTTCATCGCGGCGGTGACGTCCCTCGCCACGAAGGGATTCCTCGAGATCGAGCGCCGCGGCGGACAGACCATCCTGCGCCGGCGCAGGATGGCGGAAGGCGGTCTGCCGCCGGGCGAGGCGCTGCTGATGCGCGACCTGTTCCGCTTCGGCGACAGCTTTCTCATCGGCAGGGCGAACGGCGAACGGCTGCGTGAAATCCTGAGGAAATTCGCCGCAACGCTGGATGAAGAACTGGAACGCGCCTACGTGCGGCGCAACCGCGGGCATTTCCTGATCGGCGTGGCGCTGGCGGCGCTGACCATCGGCGGCCTGTGGGTGCTGGTGGCGCTGGGGCATGCCTCCGCGACGACCCCGCTGGTCATGGCCATGTTCGTGTTGCTGCCCGCATTTTTCGCGGGTTTCGCAATACGGGGCATGCTGAAGGCGCGCAAACTGAGCCCGTGGTTCGCGGCGCCGCTCATCCTGTTCCTCGGCGCGCTGGTGCCCGCCG
>JALUAB010000249.1 GCA_027051195.1 Hyphomicrobiales bacterium | reverse complement strand
CCCTTGCTGAGGCGGCCGAGGATGTCGGAAAGCTCCTTGTGGCCGGTCTGCTCCAGGGTGGAGCGCACCTCCTCCGTCTTCACCATCTTGCTGCCGGACTTCTTCAGCTCCTCTTCCAGCTTGGCGATGACGGGCGAAAGCGGCTCGCCGGCCTCCTCCTCACCCTCGCCAAGCGCCGTCACCAGCGACTTGAGATAGGATTCGGGCAACAGGCGAATGCCGTCCGGCGCGATCATGGCCATGTACATCCACACGACCATCACCAACCAGCCCGCCATGGTGATGGCGAAGCGCAGCTTGCGGTTGGGAATGATGAAACCAACGAGAAGCAGGCCCAGGAAGATGAGCAGGAAGGGCGAAAAGGCCTTTTCGACCGGCCCGCCGGCGCCGGTGGGATACATGCCGACGAAATGGTTGATGGCGTCCATTTCGTGCACGCAATCCAGAACGACGTCTTCCTCGATCTCCTTCTTCTCAATCCTCGGGCAACCGTTGAACACGCCATTCATGTGAAAATGAATGCGGATGCCCTCGGGGAAGGCCTCCCTGGGATACTGCGGCGCGGTGAGAGACACCCACCATATGGGGGAATAGTAGATCACCACCAGCAGCACGATGGCGATGGCGCCCAGCGCGGCGATGATGCCGTTCCTCTTGCCTGCGGCCTGTGTGGTCATGGCGAACTTTCCCTGCCAAGGACGGAGCCGGCCATGCGCTCAAGGCGTGAGAATGAAAGGTGCCGGCACGCGCTCCGGTTGCATTGCCGCTGCTCCCACCGCACGGCACGCCATAGCGGCCGGCGGTGGGGCGCGAAGTCTCGTCATTTTCCGGCCGGCGCCGGAAACGGATCATTCGTAATCCGGGTTCACCCAGTCCTTGCTCGGCGCCAGCTTTTCCTTCGGCACCGGAATGGAAGCGACGTAACCGATGACGTCCTTCATGTCCTGGTCGGTGAACCCCTTGATCTGCTTCACCATGTCCGGGTTGGCGTTACGGCGCTTGCCGTCGCGAATCCACTCGAACTGGCGCAGCATGTATTTGTAATGCTGCCCCTGGATCTTGGGATAGAACTTCTCTTCCGACCCTTCGCCATGCGGCCCGTGGCAACGCACGCAATTCTCCTCGTAGAGCTTCTTGCCGCGCTCCAGATTGGCCTCTCCCGGAGGCGCCTTGCCGTTGTCCGGGTTCATGGGCAGGTTGTAGATGTAGTTGGCAACCACCGCCAGCGCATAGGGCCCGCCACCCACTTCCGGCGCCGCGTTCTTGATCTCCTTGGGCAGGGCGAACGGGTACATGGTGGGGTTGTCGCGGTTGCCGGCGCGGATGTCGGCCAGCTGCTTGATGATGACCGTGTCATGCTGCCCGGCCAGCTGCGGGAAAGTGCCGTCCTTGGTTCCCCAGCCCTCGGTGGTGTGGCAGGCGGAGCAAACCTCGTAAACGGCGATGCCGTCCTTGCGCACCTTCTCCTTCAGCTTCGGATCGTTCTTCATCTTCTTCTTGAGCTCGAGCAGGATCTTCAGCGCCTCGTCCTGCTCGCCGCCGCCCTCGTTCCAGGCCTGCGCCTGGGTGCCCATGAGCAACGCGGCGAGGCCGGCGCCAATGACCAGCAGGCCGAATTTCTTGCCTCTCATTTCTTGTCGCTCCTCTTTCCGGTTTCCAACAGGC
>JALUAB010000248.1 GCA_027051195.1 Hyphomicrobiales bacterium | reverse complement strand
GGCGTTTCGCCGGCGATGGCGATGACGGGGATGGGGCCCACGTGGCGCATGAGTCGGTCGAGGCAGTCGATGCTGCACACCTTCGGCAGCATCAGGGCTTCCGGCGGGTTGTCCAGCAGCGCCACCATGTCGGCGTTGAATTCCGCCTCGTCCAGCGCGTTCACGCGCACGATGAGCTCCGGTTTGCGGCCGCGTTCGGCGATGGCGCCGGGCTGGTGCGGCTCCATTTCGTCCAGCAGCGCGCGCACGTTGGCCCGTGCCCGGCCCTTTTCCTCCGGCGGTACCGAGTCCTCCAGATCCAGCACCACGGCATCGGCGCCGCTTTTCAGCGCCTTGTCTATGCGAGTGGTGTCACTGGCGGGCACGAGCAGCAGCGATCGCATGGTTTCCCTCTCCGGCGTGATGGCGTGAAATCATGTTCCGGCGGCGCTCCCGTGCAAGCCGCCCTTTCGCCGCGACATTACCGGAATGCGGCGCAAATGCAAACCGGGGACGGTGGCGCGGATTTTTCGTGGATGACGGGGGATTCGGGCTTGACGATCAAAATAAGAACATTCCGAATCGGCCAGCCGAGCTTCCGTTCGCGAACGACTTTTTTGCAACATACTGAATGACAGCTGGAATTATTGAGAATGCGTGGAAGGCTGACGGGCGCTAACCTTTCGTTAACCATTGGTGGCAAGGGTGGGGTGGAACACAGAGTAAACGTGCCGGAACAGATGCGAATCGTCGCGTATCCGGCAAGCGTGACAGACGCGAGAGAGGTGCATCATGCTCCAGCAGGCCATCCTACCGGCTCTCGACGAAGCCGCCACCGCCGTCGTGCTGGCGCGGGGGTTGGGCGCGAAAACCGTTCTGGCGATCAAGCGTCAGCTGGAAGGACTGAATTTTCGCGTCGTGGTGGCCGGCACGCAGGAAGCGGCGCTGGCCGCCTGCGGGCGGGAGGCGGCACTGCTTCTGGCCCGGGCGGACGAGACGGGGGCGGCACTGTTCTGGCGTCTGCGACGCCTGCACGAAGGGGAAGATCGGCCGCTGTGCGTGGCCATCGCGGAGGAGAAGCGCGCCGGCACGGGGCTGGTGCTGGACATGCTGGCGGCGGGGGCGGACGACTGTCTCGTCTGGCCGTTCGGCGGGCGGCTGCTGGCGCAGCGCGTGGGACGGGCGCTGGCGGGCGCCTGATGGGTGCCCGGCGATGTTCGCGCCCATGCCTTGGCTCGCTCAGGGCCGCAACGTTTCATAGAAATCGAGGATATCCGCCGCCATGCGCCGGGTCGAAAATCTGTTCCTGAGCGCCTCGATGCGCCTGTGCGCACGTTCTTCCGCCTCGTCGTCGTCCAGCACCGCGGCGATCTTCGCCGCCAGCGCGGCGGCGTCCGCCGGTGGCACCATCATTTCCTCGGCCAGCATTTCCGGAATGCCGCCGACGCGTGAGGCGATGACGGGACGGCCCGCCGCCTGCGCCTCCAGCACCACGTAGGGGAAGGATTCCGCCCGCGAAGGCACCACCACCACGCGCCCGTGCGGAAAAGCCCGCGCCGCCGGCATGGCGCCTGGCATGGCGACGTTTCGCTCCAACCCGTGTGTGCGCACCAGATCGGCGAAGGTGGCGCGGTCCGGTCCGTCACCCACCAGCAGCGCGGAAACAGCGCGGCCGTCGTCCTTCAACAGCGCCAGCGCCTCGATGAGCACGTCAACGCCCTTGAGGTGCCGCATCTCGCCGATGAAGAGGACGTCCGCCGCATCGTCCGTCAGCGGCACGGGCGCGAATTCGTTTTCGTCCAGTCCGTTGTGCACCACCACGTGGGGGCAGGGGGGCGGGGCGATCCTCGCGGAGAAGGCGTCGCGCTCGAAGGCGCAGACGAACACCAGGCCATCCGTGCGGCGCAGCTGCCAGCGTTCCGCCAGCAGGAACAGCGCACCCCCCGGCGAACGCCAGGAATAGTGCAGGGAGCCGCCATGCGGGGTATAGATCGTCCTGGCGCCGAGGCCGCGCGCACCGAGGCGGGCATACAGGCCGCCCTTGGCGCCGTGGCCGTGCACGATGTGCGGCCGTTTCAGCCGCAGTTGCCGGCGCACTTCGGAAAGGGCTTCCAGATCCGCCGGGTGCGGCAGGCGCGGCATGGGCAGGCGGGTGACGCCCAGCACCAGGTGCGGCGCCAGCGCGGCGAGATGGGCCGTGGCCGCGTCGCCGCCCGAGGTGTCGCAGATCAGCCCTACCTCGTGGCCGGCACGGGCCTGTTCGCGGGCGAGATCGCGCACGTGGCGGAACAGCCCGCCCACCGGCGCCCGAAAGACGTGCAGAATGCGCATCCGCTCCTCCCGGCCGGGCGGCTCCGGCTCAGAACCAGCGTTCCTTTACATAGACGATATCGCCCGGGTAGAGCTGCGTGGTGACCGGCACGCGCCAGGTCTTCGTGCCTTCCGCCGTGCGCCGCGTGAGCAACACCTCGCCGGTGTTCGCCCGCGTGGTGAAGCCGCTGGCCATGGCGATGGCCTGGGCCACGGTCATGCCGGGCTGGTAGGTGTAGCGCCCTGCCTGGCGCACCTCGCCAAGGATATAGAAGGGCCGGAGCTCCATGGGCTGGACGGAAACCGAAGGATCGCGCAGGAATCCGCCGCGCAGCCGCCGGGTGATGACGTTCTCCACCTCGCGCAGGCTCAGCCCGGCCACCGGCACGGTGTTGATGAGCGGCATGGAAATGTTGCCGTCCGGGTCCACGGTGTAAACGCCGGTGAGATCCGGCTGCCCCATGACGCGAATGGCCAGCCTGTCGCCGGCACCGATGCGGTATCCGTGGCGGAACTCGTAGGCCGCGGGCACGCCGGAGGTGGCGAATGGCGGTAACGCGCCGTCGCCGTTGTAGGCCGGCGCCCCGGAAATGGAGCCGGTTTGCACGCCCGTTCCTTCCGGCCCGGCGGCGGGCGGGTCGGCCTCCCAGGCGGTGGACAGGCAGCCGGAAAGAGTGAGCGCCAGCGCCAGGGAAACGGCGAGAGAGCGGATCTTGACACGCACGAACATGACTGGACTTCCCGCTGATGATACGCGCGAACGCCATGCCCGGCGCCGCTTGAGCTCTGCGGGAAGTCTGAACGATCATGGTTAAGAGCCGCTTGGCGCAACGTTTAACAGCGCTTGCGGCGGCGTCGCATTTTGGGATTTCACGCCAGCGGGACCGGGCGCGGCCAAGCACAACGACGTCTCCGCCGGCTGGACGGCCGTGAGGCGGGTGATCCCGGCGGGAGTGCGTCCATGCATCCACGTTGCGTGAAAAACGCCTTTTTCGCGGCCTGAACGCGCTGGCGAGGCGGGCGGCGGGAGCAGAGCCAGCCGTTCATCCGGTGGCGATGTACATCTTCATCTGTTCGGCCTCGAAGGCGATCTCCTCCATGCGGCTCTTCACCACGTCGCCAATGGAGACGATGCCGGCGAGTCTGCCGTTCTCGATGACCGGCAGATGGCGCACGCGCTGACGGGTCATAACCTCCATGAGGGTGTCGGTGGTGTCCTCGGGCGTGCATACGGCCAGTTCCTCAGTCATGACTTCCGACACCGGTCGTTCTCCGCACACCGCGCCATGCTGGGCCAGGGCGTTCACGATGTCGCGCTCGGAGACGATGCCCAATACGCGGTCATTCCCATCCGTCACCACCAGCGCGCCGATGCGATGGTTCTTCAACAGGCGCGCGGCCTCTTCCAGCGTGGCTTCCGGCCTGGTGGTGACGACATCATCACCCTTACGTTCCAGAATGTGCCTGACCTGCATGACGTTTCCTCCTGGCATTTTTAGTTTCACCTTTTCCATGTGCCGGGAAAGCATACCATTTTTGCGCGCAGGCCGCCAGCGTGGCGCGGCGTTTTCCGTGACCCGGCAACCCATGGACTTCAGGTGCGGGGCGGCGATGCGGGGCGATCGAACAGGGAGAAAAGGGCCAGGCCGGCGAAGAAGCCGGCTATGTGCGCTTCTCCGGCAATCCTGCCCATGTCTTGCCCGGTGCCGAAGCCGACGAGGGAAATGAGTATGTTTATGCCGATCCAGACAAGCATGAACGCCCGAGGGCCGGGCAGGGTGAGAGCCTGCGCGAACGTGAGCGGGCGCACGTGGCGCACGTCGCGGCGCAGGCCGATGAAAAGCGGCATGCCTTCGGCATAGATGAGGCGCACGGACGCTCCCATGAGGCCGGAGACGCCGCCTGACGCGCCCACAAGCAACACGTCCTGGCCCCAGTGCAGCAGCACGAAGGCCATGGCTCCGGCGGCAGCGGAGAGCAGTGTCAGCGCGAGAAAGCGCGCGCTGCCCATCCTGCGCGCCACCGGCGTGGCAAAAACCAGCATCCACAGGGCGTTCATGGCCACGTGCGTCCAGTCTGCATGCAGGAAGAAATGGCTGAATGGTGCGATGACGAGGCTCCAGCCGTCGGCGGGCAGTTGCGAGAGAGGCACGCCCCGCCACCAGGCTTCGTAAAGCGAGGGAATGACGGAGAAGGTGGCGAGCAGCTCCGTATCGGCTCGGGGGCTCAGCCAATGGGTTCGCAGGAGGTGCACCAGCACGATGGCGGCGATGGTCAGCAGCACGGAAGCAGGCGCATTGAATGCCGGGCCGGCCGTCGCCGCTTGTCGCCGCGATGCACGTCGGTCCTCGGGAAAATCGTCATCCGGATGATTCATGATCGTCTCCCGCCATAGCCTGGCGCCGTTGTCTCCCATGCAGGCACGCATGGCAAGGGCAGGGGGCGAATTTCACTTGCATGGGGCGGGCAAATGGGCAAAGGATTTTCTCGTCATCCTTTCCGTAAGACATTCTTGCCGGAGAGTCCCTCCCCCGCCATTCTTCCCGTTACTGAACCCGGAGAGCTGCCATGAACGGCAGGTCCAAGCGGCAGGTGTTCTTCATTTCCGATGGCACGGGGCTGACCGCCTCGTCCTACGGTAGGAGCCTGCTCGCGCAATTCCGCGATATCACGTTCGAGACGCACACGATACCGTTCGTGGACAACCTCGACCGGGCGCAGACGGCAGCGGCGAAAATCCGCGAGGCGCAGCTGCGCACGAAAACGCGCGCCATCGTCTTCAGCACGCTGGTGAAGGAGGAGATCCAGCGCGTCATCGAGGAGACGGGCGCCTTCGTCATAGATCTGTTCAATGCCTTCATCGGCCCGCTGGAGAAGGAGCTGGGGGCGAAGTCCGCCCACACGCTGGGGCATTCGCGCGACGTGTTCGGCGATGCGCGCTACCAGCGGCGTATCGAGGCCATCGAGTTCGCGCTGAGCCATGACGACGGTGTGCGCGTGCGTGACTATGATCGGGCGGAGCTGATCGTTATCGGTGTCTCGCGCTGCGGCAAGACGCCGACGTGCCTGTATCTGGCCATGAATTTCTCGCTGAAGGCCTGCAACTATCCGCTCACCGGCAAGGAGCTGGAACGCGAGGCATTGCCGGCGCCATTGGCGCCGTGGCGGGAGAAGCTGGTGGGACTGACCATCGACCCGAAGGTGCTTTCCGAAATCCGCCGCAAGCGGCGTGATTCCGACGACTACGCCTCGCTGCCCGTGTGTCGGCGCGAGGTGAAGGCGGCGGAGCGCATCTTCCAGTACAATGCCATTCCGGTGTTCGACAGCACCGCCACGTCCATCGAGGAGCTGGCGGGGAACATCCTGAAATATTACCGTCGCAAGCACGGCAATGGGAACAATGGAGGGTGACGAGGAATAAGGTGCAGGAATGGCCCGTTATTTCGTCATTGCCGGCCTTGCCTGTCCCCGGACTTGTTCTGGGGATGCCGGCAATCCAGGGCCGCAAGCTCAATCGTTGAAGGCGCGCCATATGCCTTGCCGCTTGCTCCGGAGCGCCTTGCCCTGGATGCCCGGGACAAGCCCGGGCATGACGGGTGAGAGGCAACCACGGCAACGGAAACAACGGAACATGGCGGTGCACTTCTTGTCATCCCCGCGGAAGCGGGGATCCATTCGGGAGCCCGATTCAGGGATGGATTCCCGCTTTCGCGGGAATGACAGAGGCAGGTGGGAATGACGGAGAAAGGCGGCGTGAAAGATTTCAAAATGCACGGGAGAACGGAACCATGACGAAGGCCGAGGCGCCGCTGGTGGTGCGGCTGGATGAAGTGGGCATGGACGATGTGGGCGAGGTGGGCGGCAAGAACGCATCATTGGGCGAAATGCTGCGGCACCTGACGCAAGCAGGCGTGCGCGTGCCCGGCGGGTTCGCGACCACGGCCCACGCCTACCGGCTATTCCTGAAGGAGAACGGGCTGGACGCGAAAATCGCCGAACGGCTGGAAAGCCTCGACGTGCACGACATCGCCGCCCTGCGCGCCGCCGGGGCGGACATCCGCCGCCGGATCATGGAAACGCCGTTTCCGCCGGTGCTGAACGAGGCCATCGAGGAAGCCTGGCGCACCATCCCCGATGCCGACGAAGCGAGCTGGGCGGTGCGCTCCTCGGCCACGGCGGAAGACCTGCCGGACGCCTCCTTCGCCGGGCAGCAGGAAACGCTGCTCAACGTGCGGGGGCTGGAGAACGTCAAGAAAGCCATCCACGAGGTCTTCGCTTCGCTGTTCAACGACCGCGCCATCTCCTACCGCGTGGACAAGGGCTTCTCACACATGGACGTGGCCCTGTCCGCCGGGGTGCAGCGCATGGTGCGCTCCGACCTCGCGTCCAGCGGCGTGCTGTTCACCATTGATACCGAGAGCGGATTCCGCGACGTGATCTTCATCACCGGCAGCTACGGGCTGGGCGAGATGGTGGTGCAGGGCGCGGTGGGTCCTGACGAGTTCTACGTGTGGAAGCACGGGCTGGAGGAGGGCAGGCCGGCCATCCTGCGGCGCACGCTGGGCACCAAGGAAGAGAAGATGGTATTCGCCGAGGACGGCGAGGAGCGCGTGCGCGTGGTGCCGGCGACGGAAGAAGAGCGCCGGCGCTTCTGCCTGTCCGACGACGAGGTGATGGAGCTGGCCCGCCTGGGCCTGGCCATCGAGAAGCACTATGGCCGGCCCATGGATGTGGAATGGGCCAAGGACGGCATCGATGGCCAGCTCTACATCGTGCAGGCGCGGCCCGAGACGGTGCAGAGCCGCAAGCGGGTGGTGGAGAAGTTCCGCCTTCTGGAGAAGGGCAGGGTGCTGGCCACCGGCAGGGCGGTGGGCAACCGCATTGGCGTGGGCCGGGCGAAACTGCTCATGAGCCCCGACGAGATGGAGAAGTTCGCCGACGGCGACGTGCTGGTGACCGACATGACCGACCCGGACTGGGAGCCGATCATGAAGCGCGCAGCCGCCATCGTCACCGACCGCGGCGGGCGCACCTGTCACGCCGCCATCATCGCCCGCGAGCTGGGCATTCCGGCGGTGGTGGGCTGCGGAGACGCCACCGAAACCATCCCGGACGGCATCGACGTGACCGTCTCCTGTGCCGAGGGTGAGGAGGGGCATGTCTATGAGGGCCGGCTCTCCTTCGAGCACGAGGTGCACGAGCTGGAACAGATGCCCCCGGTGCCGGTGAAGATCATGATGAACGTGGGCAACCCCGACCGCGCCTTCGACTTCGCGCAATTGCCGCATGAAGGCGTGGGGCTGGCGCGTCTGGAGTTCATCATCAACCAGATGATCGGCATCCACCCGAAGGCGCTGCTGGAGATGGAGGTGCTGGATGACGAGACGCGCGCGGCCATCGGGGAGCGCATCGCGCCTTATGGCAACCCGGTGGACTTCTTCATCAAGCGGCTGGCGGAGGGGGTGTCCACCATCGCCGCGGCCTTCTGGCCGAAGCCGGTGATCGTGCGCATGTCCGACTTCAAGTCGAACGAATACGCCAACCTGCAGGGCGGCCGCCGGTTCGAGCCGGAGGAGGAGAACCCGATGATCGGCTTCCGCGGGGCGAGCCGCTACATCTCGGACTTTTTCAGGCCGTGCTTCAACATGGAATGCCACGCCATGCGCTTCGTGCGCGAGGACATGGGGCTTTCCAACGTCAAGCTCATGATTCCCTTTGTTCGAACCTTGAAGGAAGCGGAGCGAGTCATTGAAATCCTGCGGGAAAATGGCCTGGAGAGCGGCAAGGATGGGCTGGACGTCATCATGATGTGCGAGCTGCCGTCCAACGCCGTGCTGGCGGAGGACTTCCTTCAGCACTTCGACGGCTTTTCCATCGGCTCGAACGACATGACGCAGCTCACGCTGGGGCTGGACCGCGATTCCGGGCTGGTGGCGGAGGCCTTCGACGAGCGGGATCCGGCGGTCTTGCGGATGCTGGAGATGGCCATTTCCGCCTGCCGCCGCGCCAACAAGTATGTGGGCATCTGTGGTCAGGGGCCATCCGATCACCCGGACTTTGCCGTGTGGCTGATGAAGGCGGGCATC
>JALUAB010000247.1 GCA_027051195.1 Hyphomicrobiales bacterium | reverse complement strand
CCGGGCGAGATCCTAACCGCGCTGCAATCCGGTGCCATCGACGCCACGGAGTTCCTGGGGCCGTTTTCCGACATGGCGCTGGGCTTTTACAAGGTGGCGAAGGTCTATCACTACCCGGCCTTCCACGAGCCCAACGGGGCGGGCGAGCTGCTGGTCTCCCGCAAGGTGTGGGATGCGCTCAGCGATGAGCAGCGCCGGGCCATCGAGGTCGCCTGTTCGGCCGAGGCCTCGCGCACGCTGGCCGAGCATACCTGGCGCAACGCCGAGGCGCTGAAGCTGCTGAAGGAGAAGCACGGCGTGCGCGTGACGGCCTACCCGGCGGACGTGCTGGCCGCCGCGCGCAAGGCGGCGGACGAGGTGTTGGCCGAGCTGACGGCGAAGGATGCCATGAGTGGAAAAATCGTGAAGTCGTGGCTCGCCGCGCGCGAGCATCTGGCGCCGTGGAACGACGTCGCCCTGCGCGCCTTCCTCGACGCCCGCGTGGGTTGATCGGCTGGCGTCGAATTCTTCCTCGTCATTGCCGGGCTTGCCTGTCCCGGACTTGTGCCGGGATCCCGGCAATCCAGGGCAAGGGGGTCGGACGAGGCTTCGAAGAAACGACGTCATTCAAGGCAGGGGTGGAGGAACACGGAAGAATCGCCCGACAGGGCAGGGAAGCAGGAAAGGTCAGTGCCATGAACATCCACAGGATGCCGAAGTTCCGCGTCACCACGGGGCCGCTGCCGGCCTCGCGCAAGATTTTCGTGCCCGGCTCGCGCGAGGACATCCGCGTCGCCATGCGCGAGATCGAACTCGATCCCTCCTCCGGCGAGCCGCCGCTGGTGGTCTATGACACCTCCGGGCCATACACCGACCCGGCCGTGACCATCGACGTGACGAAAGGTCTGCCGCCGCTGCGGCAGAAGTGGATCGAGGAGCGTGGCGACACGGAGGAGGTGGAGCCGCGCCCGGTGCGTCCGGAGGACAACGGCAACGTCTCGGCCGACGCGCTGGCGCCGGAGTTTCCGCGCACGCGCAAGCCCCGCCGGGCGAAAAATGGCCAGGCGGTCACCCAGCTGGCCTACGCCCGCCGCGGCATCATCACGCCGGAGATGGAATACGTCGCCATCCGCGAGAACGCCCGCCGCGAGGCGCTGGCCGAGCTGATCGAGGAAGCGCGCAAGGAGGGGCTGGAGCTCTATGATCCCGAGACGGGCGAAGCCTGGCGGGGCGGGAAGATTCCGCCGGTCATTACGCCGGAGTTCGTGCGCGACGAGGTCGCCCGCGGCCGCGCCATCATCCCGGCCAACATCAACCACCCCGAATCCGAGCCGATGATCATCGGCCGCAACTTCCGCACCAAGATCAACGCCAATATCGGCAACTCCGCCATCCTCTCCGACATCGCCGAGGAGGTGGAGAAGATGGTGTGGGCCATCCGCTGGGGCGCGGACACGGTGATGGATCTCTCCACCGGCCGCAACATCCACAACATCCGCGAATGGATCATCCGCAACAGCCCGGTGCCCATCGGCACTGTGCCCATCTACCAGGCGCTGGAGAAGGTGGGCGGCGACCCGGCGGAACTGAGCTGGGAGGTGTTCCGCGACACCCTCATCGAGCAGGCGGAGCAGGGGGTGGACTATTTCACCATCCACGCGGGCGTGCGGCTCGCCTACGTGCCGCTGGCGGCCAACCGCGTCACCGGCATCGTCTCGCGGGGCGGCTCCATCATGGCCGCCTGGATGCTGGCGCACCACAGGGAGAGCTTCCTCTACGAGCATTTCGAGGAAATCTGCGAGATCATGAAGGCCTATGACATCGCCTTCTCGCTGGGCGACGGCCTGCGCCCCGGTTCCATCGCCGATGCCAACGACGAGGCCCAGTTCGCCGAGCTGAAGACGCTGGGCGAGCTGACGAAGATCGCCTGGAAGCACGACGTGCAGGTGATGATCGAGGGCCCCGGCCACGTGCCCATGCACAAGATCGCCGAGAACATGGAGCTGCAACTGAAGCACTGCCACGAGGCGCCGTTCTATACGCTGGGGCCGCTGGTGACCGACATCGCGCCCGGCTACGACCACATCGCCTCGGCCATCGGCGCGGCCCAGATCGGCTGGCTGGGCACGGCCATGCTCTGCTACGTGACGCCGAAGGAGCACTTGGGGCTTCCCGACCGCGATGACGTGAAGGAGGGCGTGATCGCCTACAAGATTGCGGCGCACGCCGCCGATCTGGCCAAGGGCTTCCCCGGCGCGCAGCGGCGCGATGATGCGCTCTCCCGCGCGCGCTTCGAGTTCCGCTGGCGCGACCAGTTCAACCTGGCGCTGGATCCGGAGCGGGCGGAGGAGTTCCACGACCAGACCCTGCCCAAGGAGGCGCACAAGACGGTCCACTTCTGCTCCATGTGCGGGCCGAAGTTCTGCGCCATGAAGATCAGCCAGGACGTGCGCGCCATGGCCGACGAGGAGGCGGAGAAGGGCATGGCGGAAATGAGTCGGAAGTTCCGCGAGAAGGGTGGCAAGGTCTATGTGGAGAAGGAGGAGGGCTGAACCCTCTCCTTCACTTCTCCGCCGCTTCCAGCGGCTCCACCAGCAGCGAGAGCGTCTTCTCGTCCACGCCGGTGACCTTCACCGGCGTGCCCGCCGCCATGTCCGGGCCGCGCACCCGCCACGTGGTCTCGCCGATGCGCGCCCGGCCGTAGCCTTCCGCCACGGCGTCCACGATCTCGCCGGTGCGGCCGATCATGGCATGCAGCCGCCGGTTCAGGGCCGGGCGTTCGGTTTCCCTGTCCAGTTCGCGGGTGACGAACGGGCGGATGCCGAACACCAGCCCGGCGGCAATGACGGCATACAGCCCCAGCTGCCAGTACCAGGGGATGAAGGGGAACAGCCAGTCCACGACGCCCATGATGAGCGCCGCCAGCCCCAGCCACATCAGGAAGATGCCGGGAATGAGCACCTCGCCGAAGAGCAGCAGCAGGCCCACGATCCACCAGCCGTAGGTGTCCATCAGTGTCGCGGCGTCCATGGCTCAGCCCTCGCCCCAGGGGCCGGAGCGCGGCGTGGAGCCGCCGCCTTTCTCGCCATCGCCCTTGCCGCCCTGCCCCAGCGCTTCCTTCGCCAGCTCGGCGATGCCGGCGATGGAGCCGATGACGCCGGAGGCCTCCACCGGCATCATCAGCACCTTCTGGTTGGGGGCGCTGGCCAGCTGCTCCAGCGCCTTCACGTAGTTGCTGGCCACGAAGTAGTTGATGGCGCGCACGTCGCCCTCGTGAATGGCCTTGCTCACCACCTCGGTGGCCTTCGCCTCGGCCTGCGCCAGCCGCTCGCGCGCCTCCGCTTCCAGGAAGGCCGCCTGCCGCTCGCCCTCGGCCTTGAGAATCTGCGCCTGCTTCTCGCCCTCGGCCTTCAGGATCTCCGACTGCCTCTGGCCCTCCGCCTCCAGGATCACCGCGCGCTTGTTGCGCTCGGCGATCATCTGCCGGCTCATGGCGTCCACCAGGTCGGCCGGCGGCAGGATGTCCTTGATCTCGATGCGCGTGACCTTGGTGCCCCACACGGAGGCCGCCTCGTCCACCACCCGCAGGATGCGGTGGTTGATCTCGTCGCGGTTGGCCAGCAGCTCGTCCAGGTCCATGGAGCCCACCACGGTGCGGATGTTGGTCATCACCAGCGTTTCCATGGCGTATTCCAGCCGGTTGACCTCGTAAGTGGCGAGCCCTGCGTCCACCACCTGAAAGTAGGCCACGCCGTCCACCTGCACCAGCGCGTTGTCCTTGGTGATGGCTTCCTGCGCCGGAATCTCCAGCACCTGCTCCATCATGTTCACCTTGTTGGAGATTCGGTCGAAGAACGGGATGATGATGTGCATCCCCGGCGTGAGCACGCGGGTGAACTTGCCGAAGCGCTCCACGGTGTAGTTGTAGCCCTGCGGCACGATGACCACGCCCTTGTAGAGGACGAGCAGCACCAGCGCCGCGAATATCAGGATGACGATGATGGTGCCTTCCATGGAGGACGCTCCCCGCTGATGATTCCACTTTCCGGCGAGCATATACGAAGTTGCCTCCGGCCGGAACCACAAGGACGGAAAGGCCGCCAAAAAGTGCTTGATAAAGCAGGCCCGCTACGGTTTTATCGGCGTGCTGGCTGCGAACCGGGCGGGAGGGCCTGACATGCCACACACATCCGGCAGCAAGCGCGGGCGCAGCACCGCCGCGCCGGACTGTTCCGCCTGCGAGCGGCCGGCGTATCCTGCCTTCGCCTGCCGGCGCTCCGCCGTTTTCTGCAGGCGTTCCCCGATCTGGCAAAGAGTCTGAAAAACACACGAGAACAGGGAGAAAGACCATGGATCGTCGCAAGTTCCTGAAGACCGCGGGCGTGGGCGCGGTGGCCGCCTCCACGCTGGCCGCGCCGGCCATTGCCCAGGGCGTGAAGCATCTCAAGATGGTCACCTCCTGGCCGAAGAACTTCCCCGGCCTCGGCACCGCCGCCGCGCGCTTCGCCAAGCGCCTGGAGGCGGCGTCCGACGGGCGCTTCAAGGTGCGCGTCTATGCCGGCGGCGAGCTGGTGCACCCGTTGAAGTGCCTTGACGCGGTGCAGGAAGGCACGGCCGACCTGTATCACTCCGCCGACTACTACTACCGCGGCAAGGACAACGCCTTTGCCTTCTTCACCGCCGTGCCCTTCGGCTTCACCGCCACGGAGATGAACGCCTGGCTCTACTTCGGCGGCGCACAGAAGCTGTGGGACGAGCTTTCCGCCGGCTTCGGCGTGAAGGCGCTGCCCTGCGGCAACACCGGCGTGCAGATGGGCGGCTGGTTCCGCAAGGAAGTGAGGACGGTCGAGGATCTCAAGGGCCTGAAGATGCGCATTCCGGGCCTGGGCGGCGAGGTGATGAACAAGATCGGCGCCACCGCGCTGACGCTCGCGGGCGCGGAGATCATGCCGGCGTTGCAGTCCGGCGCCATCGACGCCACCGAGTGGGTGGGCCCGTGGAACGACCTGGCCTTCGGCTTCTACAAGGTGACCAAGCACTACTATTACCCGGGCTTCCACGAGCCGGGCTCCACCCTGTCGCTGGGCATCTCGAAGAAGCTGTGGGACAGCCTCTCCAATTCCGACAAGGAGCTGTTCATCAACTGCGCGCAGGCGGAGAACTCCTACAGCCTGGCCGAATACAACGCCAACAACGGCGCTGCGCTGAGAACGCTCATCGAGAAGCACGGCGTGAAGCTCTACGAGTTCTCCGACGAGATCTTCAAGGCCTTCGGCGATGCCTCGAAGGAGGTGCTGGAGGAGGCCGCGGCGTCCTCGCCCATGGCGAAGAAGGTCTTCGACAGCTTCATGAAATTCCGCAAGGAGGTCACGGGCTGGAACGAGATTTCCGACGTGGCCTACGCACAGAAGCGCAAGCTCGCGGGCTGGTAAGGCGCGGGGAGCCGGGAGCGGTCCCGGCTCCCTTTTCCATGCGCGGGCCCGTGCGCGGGTTGCCTTCCGTCAAACGCCCCGCCGCCGTCTGGCGGCATGGTACCGTCCCCCCATTCCCTACCGGAGCGATCAGCAATGCAGGCGCTGGTGCAGTTCATCGACCGGCTGAACGAAAGGATCGGCCACGCCATGGCCTGGGTGGCACTGGTGATGGTGCTGGTGCAGTTCACCGTCGTGGTCATGCGCTATGTTTTCGCCATCGGAAACATCGCGCTGCAGGAATCCATCTGGTACATGCACGGCATCATCTTCATGATCGGCGCCGGCTACACCCTGCTGCACGACGGGCACGTGCGGGTGGACGTGATCTACGGCGACGCCTCGCCGCGTTACAAGGCATGGGTGGATCTGCTGGGCACGCTGTTATTGCTCATGCCGGTCACCCTCGTCACGCTGTGGCTGTCATGGGATTACGTCATCAATTCCTGGAAGGTGTGGGAAGGCTCCACCGAGGTTTCCGGCCTGCCGCTCGTGTGGGCCTACAAGACGGTCATCTGGATTTTCGCCATTCTGATGTTCCTGCAGGCCATCTCGCTGCTGTGGAAGTCCTGGCGCAATCTCAAGTCGCCGCCGCCGCCCGCGGTGGAACGCCAGCACGAGCCCACGGGTGCCTGAGCAGAAAAGCAGGGAACACGAGGAATTGAGAGCGCGGGAGAGGGGACGATGGAAATCTCCAACGGCGTGATGGTGGTGCTGATGTTCCTCACTGCGGTGGGGCTGTTGCTGTTGGGCTACCCGGTGGCCTTCACGCTGGCCGGCACGGCGCTCATCTTTGCCTTCCTGGGCAGCCTGCTGGGGGTGTTCGACCTGTCCATCCTCACCGCCTTCCCCCAGCGCATCTTCACCATCATGAGCTCGGAGGTGCTGGTGGCCGTGCCCCTGTTCGTGTTCATGGGCATGATGCTGGAGCGCTCCAAGGTGGCGGAGGAGCTGCTGGACAACATGGGCCGCGCCTTCGGCGCCATGCCCGGCGGCCTTGCCTTTTCCGTCACCGTGGTGGGGGCGCTGCTGGCGGCCTCCACCGGCATTGTCGGCGCCACCGTGGTGACCATGGGCCTTTTGTCCCTGCCCACCATGATCCGCCGCGGCTACAACATCCCCTTCTCCTGCGGCACCATCTGCGCCTCCGGCACCCTGGGACAGATCATCCCGCCCTCCATCGTGCTGGTGCTGCTGGGGGATCAGCTCTCCACCGCCTATCAGAACGCGCAGTTCAAGATGGGCAACTTCGCGCCCGATACGGTGTCCGTGAACGACCTGTTCGCCGGCGCGCTGCTGCCCGGCCTGATGCTGGTGGGCATGTATCTCGTCTATCAGGCCTTCTTTGCGCTCACCCGGCCGCAGGAGGCGCCGCCGGTGCCACGCGACGAGCTGGGCATCATGGACCGCAAGGCGTTCCTGAAGATGCTCATGCGCACCCTGTTCGCGCCGCTGGTGCTCATCGTGGCGGTGCTGGGCTCCATCCTGGCGGGCCTGGCCTCGCCCACGGAGGCCGCGGCGGTGGGTGCGGTGGGCGCCATCATGCTGGCGGGCTACAAGATAGATCCGAAGCGCGCGCACTGGATCCTGGCCGCCGGCGCCGCCTTCTTCGTGCTGTTCCTCATCACCCATTTCTTCGATCTGCGCATGCAGCGCGACGTCATTCCGCTGAAGGACAAGGTGGCCATCGGCGTGGCGCTGGTGCTGTCCGCGGTGGTGGCCATCGGCATCCTCACCGCCATCCGCCGCACCATGCAGGTGGCGGACGAGAACGGCGTTTCCGTGCTCGGCTCGGTGGGGCGCTCCACGGTGCAGATCTCGTCCATGGTGTTCATCATCCTGGTGGGCGCCTCCATGTTCTCGCTGGTTTTCCGCGGCTTCGAGGGTGACATCTACATCGAGGAGTTCCTGCACAACCTGCCCGGCGGCACCATCGCCGCGCTGGCGCTGGTCATGACGGTGATGTTCATCATGGGCTTCTTCCTGGACTTCCTGGAGATCATCTTCATCGTCGTGCCCATCGTCGCGCCCATCCTGCTGATGATGGAGGTGGCGCCGGGCGAGACCATGAGCCCCGTGTGGCTGGGCGTGATGATGGGCATCAACCTGCAGACGTCGTTCCTCACACCACCGTTTGGTTTCGCGCTGTTCTACCTGCGCGGCGTGGCGCCGCCACAGGTGCGCACGGCGCACATCTACCGGGGCGTCATTCCGTTTGTGGCCATTCAGGTGCTGGCGCTGGTCATCCTGTGGTTCTGGCCGCAGGTCGCCACCTGGCTGCCGTCGGTGCTGTATGAAAAATAGGCGGGCTTGGCGCATGTGCGTCTGCACTGCATAATGCATGCCTGAAAGAACAAACCGGAGGGGAGACGGACCCATGAGCAAGGTTTATCCGGTGCCCGGAGAGTGGGCGGAAAAGGCCTGGATCAACCGCGAAAAATACGAGGAGTGGTATCGCCGCTCCATCGAGGACAACGAGGGCTTCTGGGCCGAGCACGGCAAGCGCATCCACTGGTTCAAACCCTACACGCAAATCAAGGACGTCTCCTATGACTACGACGATGTTCACATCCGCTGGTATCACGACGGCGAACTGAACGCCTGCTACAACTGCATCGACCGGCACCTGCCGGAGCGCGCCGACCAGGTGGCCTTCATCTGGGAAGGCGACGACCCGAAAGAGGATGCGAAGATCACCTACGGCGAGCTGCTCAAGCACGTCTCGCGCCTGGCCAACGTGCTGAAGGCGCACGGCGTGAAGAAGGGCGACCGGGTGACCATCTACATGCCCATGATTCCGGAGGCCGCCTATGCCATGCTGGCCTGCGCCCGCATCGGCGCCATCCACTCGGTGGTGTTCGGCGGTTTCTCGCCCGATTCGCTGGCCGGGCGCATCGTGGACTGCGATTCCGACTTCGTCATCACCGCCG
>JALUAB010000246.1 GCA_027051195.1 Hyphomicrobiales bacterium | reverse complement strand
GCCCTTCTCCAGGGCGGCGTAGGCGTGCACCAGCGCGGCGGCTTCGGTGGCTTTGGTGATTTCCGCGGCGCCTGCCAGTGAAGGCGCAGCCGCACTTGCGGCGAGCAACACGACACACACAGACGCATCTACAAGACCCATGCGCTTCATAATGCTCATATTCATGAAGCATCAGGGTTAAGCGGTGGCTAAGCAGTGCTGAACGGGGGGCAAAAGGGGTGTTTCAAGGCGGGAATCGCTCTTCGCCGAGGACCTCCGGAGATATAAAGATTGCCTTATGTCTGGCCGCTGCTATAAGGCAGCAAGCACGAAACACGACAGGAGCAGGCACGATGGCGAGAACCTCCCTTGCCGAACTCATGGAAGCGCGCGGATGGCTGCTGGCGGACGGTGCCACCGGCACCAACCTGTTCATGAAGGGGCTGGAGTCCGGCGCCGCGCCGGAGCTGTGGAATGAGGACAAGCCGGACATCATCCGCTGGCTGCATCAAGGATTCGTGGATGCGGGATCGGATATCATCCTCACCAATACCTTTGGCGGCAACCGCTTTCGCCTGAAGCTGCACGAGGCGCATACGCGGGTGAAGGAGCTGAACGTGAAGGCGGCGCAAATCGCCGGCGAAATTGCCGAGGCCGCGGACAGGCCGGTGGTGGTGGCCGGCTCCGTGGGGCCCACCGGCGAACTTTTCCAGCCGGCCGGTGAGCTTACCATGGAAGAGGGCATCGAGGGCTTCGCCGAGCAGATGGAGGCGCTGGCCGAGGGTGGCGTTGACGTGATCTGGATCGAGACCATGTCGGCGCGCGAGGAAGTGGAAGCCGCGGTGCGCGCGGCGCAGCAGGCGGCGCCGGAGCTGCCGGTGGTGGTGACCATGAGTTTCGACACCGCCGGGCGCACCATGATGGGCATCCGCCCGGCCGACCTGGCGGGGCTGGCGCGGGAGCTGGCTCTTTACGCCTTCGGCGCCAACTGCGGCACCGGGGCGCCGGATCTGCTGGTTTCCGCGCTGGAAATGACCGAGGCCGCGCCGGAGGCTATCGTGGTGGCCAAGGCCAATGCCGGCGTGCCGGAGTTCGTGGATGGCGACATCGTCTATTCCGGCACGGTGGAGATGGCCGGCACGTATGCGCGGCTGGCGCGGGACGCAGGCGCGCGCATCATCGGCGGGTGCTGCGGCAACACCTTCGATCACGTGGCCGCCATGCACCGGGCGCTGCAAGGCTACGAGCCGGGCGAGCGGCCGACGGTGGAACAGATCGTGGAGCAACTGGGGGCGTTGCAGCAGCAGGCGGGCCACAAGTGTGCGCACGGGCATCACCAAGGCGGTGACGATGACGGTTCCGGCGGCGGCCGTGGCGGGCGTCGCCGTCGCCGTCGTCGCGGCTGAAAACGGAGTGCGCGAGGGACCGATCACCACCTCACGCTTGCACCCCGGCCTCAAATCATGATGGCAGGGACTCGCCAAGGGGATGGCGGACGGGCCGGTCTTTACGCAAGTTCACGTTTTCCAGAATTCTTCGTCGCATTCGGGTGGGGCCGGATTTTCGCGCCTTCGTCAGAGATTTGTCAGGAGCGGCATGCCATGTCTGGATGTCGTTTACCAAGGACCTTCACCATGCGTTGAGGGGATGGTGCTATGGTCCCGCAACCATTGGGGGTAGCGGGAGTTGGTCGTGGGATTCAATATATCTCATAAACTGTTGCATTATAGTGATTTGTTGCGCCGGGTTGAGGGCTTGCTGAAGGCCGGCAGGGTGGATGAAGCACTTGCCCTCATAGAGGGGTCCTGCGTCATGGAAGAGGGCGCGGACAACCAGTGCCCGCCCCGGGTTCAGTTTCTGCGCGGCATGGTGCGTCTGCGGCAGAATGATGAGGAGGGCATGCTTTGCCTGTTTTCCGCCGCGGAGCGCGACCCTTCCCTGTTGGCGGATACGGCGGACTTCGTGCAAGAATGGTTGCGTGGGCCGGGCAAGGCGCATGATACGCCGGTATTGCGCGGCGAGCTGGCGCGCATGCGCATGGTATATGACGAGCTGGCCGCCGAAAGAGCGGAGCCCGTGGGCAGGGAGAAACTGGCGGCGCCGGAAGACTGGCTGCTGCACGCGATGGAAGATGCTCTGGCCGAGTGGCGCGGCGAGATAAAGCGGGCATGGATGGCCCGGCGGATATGCAAGCGCGCTCCGCATTGGCGGCATCACGACATGCTGCTGCTCATGAAGCCTCGGCTTTGGCACTTCCTGCCCGGTGCGCGCAAGCGCATGGAGGGTTTCCGCAACACGCTGATCAAGGCACTGCCACAACCGCAGGGCACCATGGAGGTGCGCATCTATCCCTTTCTGGCGCTGCCCGCGCATATGCGAAACATGCGTGCGCACGCCGTGGAAATGTTCACGCGGGAAGATGCGCCGGCGCCGGCGCCAGGCTTCTGGCGGAAAGTCGGGCGACGTATCCTGGAGCCGCTCAAGCGGGCGGCCTGCTGGTGTTGCGGCTCCTTGTGCGAGGGCATGCCTTCGGTGCGGCTGGCGGTGGTCGCCGGACTTGGCGCCGCCGTGTTCGCCTGGCCGGCCTGGGCAACATGGAAACTCCTGCGCTGGGAAGATACGCCGCGCATGGTGCGCAGTTTCGAGGAACGGCACGCGGCGATGATGGCGGCGCGCTACTGGCGCCTGGAGTCGGCGGCGGATACGTTTGCGCCGGAAAAGACGGTGAAAGCCTTTCAGGACATGCTGCTGGCCGCCGACGACTGGCCGACGCCGCCGGTGCTGGATGCGAAAAGCCGCGAAAACTGGCGCAAGAGGCGCTTCTTGCCCGGGGAGCTGCGGCAGCTGGGCTGGCAGTGGAAGGGATGTGGCAAGCCGGAGGTGAAGATCTCACAGACCCTGGCCATGGCGCGCTGGCCGCTGGAGAAACCGCTGTGCACGCCCATTCTGCTGCGGCGTGAACAGGGACGCTGGCGCGTCGCCTGGGAGGAAACGCGGCTGGCCTTCGAGCGCAACAGCAAGGGGTGGCGCTTGGTGCGGTTGCCGCGTGGCTGGGAGTTCGGCTTCGCCGGCTGGCGCTTCGTCGCGTTGGAAGGTGAAAGCGGCCTGCGGGCGCGAAAGCAGGATCCGAAACCGGAGGATGGCGGCTTGCCCGGAGTGGCCGCACCGGAGGATGAAAAGCCGGAGAAGGCCGCGCCGGGAGACGTTGCGCGAGCCGAGCAGGGCGGGCATATGGCCGGAGACGTGCGAGTCTGGAATTGATTCGCATGTTGCTGCTAGTATGACCGCAAGTGCCTGAACATCACACGAAGCGGCATAGCCCATGAGTGACGATACGGAAGACGACCTAGACCTGCGCTCGCTGGACGACGACGAGCTGGCCGAGCAGATCGGCGACGACCTCTATGACGGCCTCAAGGACGAGGTGGTCGAAGGCGTGGAAATCCTGCTGGAGCGTGGCTGGGACCCCAACCGCATCCTGAACGAGGCGCTGATGCCTGGCATGGATGTGGTCGGCGACGATTTTCGTGACGGCATCCTGTTCGTGCCGGAGGTGCTGCTGGCGGCCAACGCCATGAAGGCAGCCATGGAGGTGCTGCGCCCCCTGCTGGTGGAAACCGGCGCGCCGAAAATCGGCAAGATGGTCATCGGCACGGTGAAGGGTGACATTCACGACATCGGCAAGAACCTGGTGGCGATGATGATGGAGGGCGCGGGGTTCGAGGTCGTCAACCTGGGCATCAACGTGGATGCCGACCAGTTTCTCGCCGCCATCGACGAACACCAACCGGACATTCTGGGCATGTCGGCGTTGCTGACCACCACAATGCCCTACATGAAGACGGTCATCGAGGCGCTGGACGAGAAGGGCATTCGTGACGACATCATCGTTCTCGTCGGCGGTGCGCCGCTGAATGCCGACTTCGCGCAGGCCATCGGCGCCGATGCCTACTGCAAGGATGCGGCGGTGGCGGTGGAAACGGCGCGCGAATTCATGAAGCGCAAGCACAATCAGCCGGTGAGCTGAACGCTTCCGTCGGCTCGTCTATTCAACCCTTCCCGTCCATTCCCGCAAGCCGGCGCAGTTCCGCCAACAGCAGGTGTGCCTGCGGGCCGGTTTCGCGTGCGAAGGTGCGTAGAATGCCGTATCCGGCCCACAGCCCCTTGCGCGCCAGGGCGGGCAGGCGCAGCCATGCCGGCGGGCGCGCCTTGCGCAGCCCCAGCAGCCGCAGCGCAGTATCGGCGCAGGCCAGATCTTCGCCATTCGGCACGTACCGCGGGTAACGGATGAGGGCGGCGGCCACCAGCTCGTCCAGCGATACGTCGCGCCGGCGGTGTGGCGGGCGGGGCGCGCGGTCTTCGGTCAGCCCGCGGCCGGCGTAGAAGGGCTGGCCCCAGGCGACCACCGTCTTGCCGCGCAACAGCGCCTCGAAACCGGCGAGAGAGGTCATGGTGTGCACCTCGTCCGCCGCCTCGATGCAGGAAAGGATGTCGCGCCCGGTTTCGACGGCATCGGCGATTTTCGTGCAGGCATCAAGATCACCGCCATCACGGCCGGAAAGCAGCACGTCCGGGTGCGGCTTGTAGATGATGAAGGCGTCCGGATTTTCCGCCCGCACGGCCTGCAACAGCGCGAGATTGGAGCGCACCTCGCCACAGCCGCGCAGGATGGAGGCATCCGTTTCCACCTGTCCGGGCACCAGGATCAGGCGGCGGCCGTCCGCCGGGTGCGGCGGCGGGTCGGCGGGCGGCTGCACGTTGTATTTGGTCAGGCGCTCGCGGGTGATGAAATCGCGCAGGCGTGCCGCCTGCTCCAGCTCCCGGGCGGAAAAATCGGCGGTGTCAAGAATGTGGTCGAGATCGGATTCGGTAGCCGGATCGAAGTAGATCCCGCGGCTGTCGAATACCTGCGAGAGGGGTGGCACGAAATCCGCGCCCAGGCCGACGGAGCGGTAAAAGCCGTCTTCCACCCGCACCAGGCGCAAGCCCAGTTCATCGGCCAGCGCGCGCACATCCGGCCGCTCGCGAAAGCCCCAGACGGCGATGCGATCATGGGCGGAAACGCCCAGGCGGCGGGCGCGGGCGGCGGAGCGCACGAAGCGCACGTCAACGCCGGAGCCGAAGAAGGGGCGCACGTGCGCCAGTTTCCAGTAGCGGAAGCCGAAGGCATAGACGCGGCCGGAAAAGGGCGCGCCCGGCGCCTCGGCCCAGAAGCGCAGGGCGTGCCTCTGGCGTGCGATGTGCCGCGCCACGGCGAAGAAGTCGCCGCGCTCGCCGGTTTCCGGGTCGAGATAGACGGCGTGGCGGATATGGGCGGCCGCCACCAGCTCGGTCAGTGTGCGGCGGGCGGTGCGGCGTTCGCAGCGTTGCTCGTCTTGCGTGAGGCCCCAGCCGGCGTAGAAGGGCAGGCCGAAGCAGCGCACCCGGCAGCCGGCAATGAGAGCGTCCAGCCCCATGAGAGACGTGGCGACATAGACCTTCCCGAAATGGCGCAGCACGTCCGCCGGGTGCCAGTCCCGCGTGAGCGTCTTCACGCGCGGATGCCGCACGCGCGGCAGCAGGCCGGCGCGCTTGCCGGCCAGCACGTCGGGGTGGGTTTTCACGTAGATGGTGGCGTGCGGGTTTTCCGCCAGCGCCGCTTCCAGCATGCGGCTGAAAGTTTCCGGGTCGGCCATGCCGTATCTCACCGCAGCGTCGCCGGCGGTCTGATCCACCACCAGCACGCGCTCCTCGTCCGGGGGGAAGGCGTTATCGGGAACCGGCAGCCCGGCGTTGTATTTGCTCAGGCACTCGCGGCGCAGCATTTCCAGCGCGCGCTCCGCGGCGGCCAGCTCTGCTTCGGAGAAATCGCCTTGCTCGAGTGTGTGTTCGAGGCGCGAGGGGCGGGTGGCGTCGTAGTGCACGCCCAGATCATCGACGATGAGCGAGAGCGGCGGCGCGCCGGTGCGGCCCAGCCCGAAGGAACGCAGAAAGCCATCCTCCAGCAACAGCAGGCCGGCGCCCGAACGTTGCGCCAGCCGTTGCGCGCGCAGACCGGAGGGGCGGCGGCCCCAGCCGACCCAGGCCTGCCCGGGGCGCGTCCGTGGCAGCGCGGCGATGCGCAGCGGCAGCCCCAGCATGGCGGAAAATTGCCGCCGCTGACGCAGCAGGCCCGCCTCGCGCACAAAAATCAGCGCTTCTTCCGGCATTTGCATGGGCATGTCGCGCGCGCCCTTCAAAACCCTCTCCCGTCCGCCCATATCACGGAAGGAAGGCTGGTTCCAACGCAAGCACCAAGGAGGGCCAGGGATGAAGAACGTCATTGTGGAAAAGGACAAGTGGGCGGACGAATTGGCCTACCTGTGGAAACGGCTGGACGGCAAGCAGGTGGAAGTGGAGGTGGAGGCGCTGAAACTGGGCGACCAGATAGAGGCCGAGCACGTTCCGCTGAAGGGCCTGAGCTATGACCCGAAGGACGACGTGGTGCAGGTATGGGTCGGCGATATCGACCACCTCATCCACAGGCCGCAGAAGATCATGGTCGTGTATGATGACGATGGCCGGTTGATGGGCATCGACATCACCGACGCGGAAGGCGAGCAGCATCTGATCACACCGCAGGAGCCGGTGACGGTGGACGAGGCGGCGCTGTGACGGTGGACGCGAAACGCGCCATGGGCCGGGAGTGTGCGCTTCCGGCCCTTTTGCGTCGGGGGCGGGCTGGCCCGCTTCGGTCGGCACCCGCGCCGACCGGTGTCAGTCCGCGGCTCCGACCAGGCGGCGCAGGCCCATGCGCAGGGCATGCAGCCACTTGCGGGCCGGGCCGCCGGGATGGGGGCGGTGCGGGATGGCGGCGAACAGGTCGAAGCGTTCCGTATCCCCGGCGATGGCCTCGGCCAGCAACCTGCCCATGAGGGTGGCGAGCACCACGCCCTGGCCGGAAAAGCCCTGTGCGAACCAGATGTTCCTGTTGCGACCGGTGCGTCCGCAGTGTGGGTAGCGGTTGGCGGTAACGTCGATGGTGCCGCACCAGGCGGCTTCCAGCGCCGGCGGATCGGACAGCTCCTTCAGTTGCGGGAATACCCAGCGCAGGCGGTGGTGGATGTGGGCGGCGAAGGCCATGGGCAGGCGGCCGAGATAGGAGGCGCCGGCGCCGAAATAGAGCCGGCGCGATGCGGTGAGGCCGAAATAGTCCGGTGGCAATTGCGTGCTGACCACGGCCGCGGCCTTCTTCAACAGGTGTTCCGCCAGCACCTCGGGAAGCGGCTCCGTGGCCACGAGGCAGGCGCGCACGGGCAGCACATAAGGCGCCAGTGGCGGGTGGAGGAGGCCATTGGCGACACCTGCGGCCAGCACCACGTGATGCGCGCGCACGGCCACGCCGTTGAGCGTGAGCGCGGAGGCGTGCCGTTCCACCTCCAGCCCCACCACCGGCGAGTGGGCAAAGATCCGCGCGCCGGCGGCGGTGGCGGCGCGGGCCATGCCATCGCAGAGGGCCACCGGGTCCAGCTGGCCGGCGCGTGGGTCGAACAGGGCGCCGTGGTAGATATTCGTGCCCAGCCATTCAGCGGCCAGTTCCTCGCGGTGGATGAGGCGGCAGCCGGCATGGCCATATTCCTCCAGTTCGGCCTGCTCTTCTTCCAGCGCGCGGCGGTGGCGGGGCGTGGCGGCGGTAACGAGGTAGCCATCACGCATGTGGCAGTCGAAGCCATGACGCTCCTGCAGGTCGCGGATGAGTCGTTTGCCGCCTTCGGCAAGGTCGAAGAGGTCTCTCGCGGCCTCGCTTCCCATGGCGCGCTCCAGCCCGCGCTGGCCGGGTGCGAAGCCGGTGCAGAACTGGCCGCCGTTGCGACCCGAGGCACCCCAGGCGATGGGACCGGCCTCCAGCAGCGCCACCCGCGCCCCGGCGCGCGCCAGATGCAGGGCGCAGGAAAGCCCGGTGAGGCCGCCACCGATGACAACGACATCGGCCAGCAGGTCGTGCTCAAGCGGGGAAAAGCCGGGCGCGGGTCCCTGTTCCAGCCGCCAGACGGGCAGGGTGTCTCCTACGTCGAGAGTGGTGGTTTCGCTCTTGAGCATGCCCGCTCCGGCCGTGGTTCTCCTCCGTCTCGGGGACTTACCGCATAACGTGTGGCGGGAAAAGGGCGCGCGGCGCCGTGTTCAGGCCGGGCGGGCGGCGCCGAAATAGTGCCACGTGGCGAATTTCGGACGCGGCATGAGGTAGAAGTTCTCCATGTGCTCGATGGAAAAGCCGGCTTTCTCCAGTTCCCGCGCGATGTCGCGGTTGAGATTGCAGCCGCCGGCGAAGAGCTTCCAGAAGGGATTGAGTACGGTCTGCATGCCGCGCACCAACAGCTCCGGAGCGCGCCCGTGCTCGCACAGCAGCAGGCGGCCGGAGGGCTTGAGCACGCGGCGAAACTCGGCCAGCGCGGAAGCCAGGGCCGGAATGGTGCAGCCGGTATAGGTGAGCAGCACGGTGTCCACGCTGTTGTCTTCAAGAGGCAGGCGTTCAGCGGTGCCTTGCGTGAGCTCCACCGGCACCGGGGCGTCCTGCGCGCGTTCCCGGGCCACGTGCAGGAAGGTTTCGGACGGGTCGATGCCGATGACGGTCTTGACCTTGCCCGGATCGAAGAGGGAAAGATTGAGCCCGGTGCCGATGCCCGGTTCCAGCACCACGCCCTCGGCCTGTGGCACCAGGCGGGCGCGTTGCTCCATGACGGGTTCCTGCGAGCAGGCCTTGTCCAGCGCCGGGCAGAGGAACCTGTCGTATATGTGGTGTCCGATCATGCGCATACCATATGGCAAATCCCCCGCCTTCCACAATGGAAGACGGGGGAGGCCGCCCCCGTGGATGCGGAAGGAGGTGTCAGGGCCTCTTTTCCGCGGTGTTGATGCCCAGCACGGCGTTGATGGCGCACCAGCCGATGAGCCCGGTGAGCAGCGGTACCACGCCTACCCAGCCGATCCAGTTGTAGTCGCCGGAGCCCATGACGGCCCAGGCGATGAGCGCCAGGCCGGCCACGATCCAGATGATGCGCTGCACCATGCCCATGTTCTTCTGCATCGTCCTGCCTCCCTTCATGATATTCTCGCGTTGCCGTCCGATCTCTTCGCTCCTGATATAGGGAACGGAAGGCAGGTCGTTCAGTGATGAAATCACAAAAGACCGGGGAAAGCGGCTTGCGGGTGGCTCAAGAGTTCGTGATGCGTGGTGCCGGTCTGATCATTTTCCGCATGGCGGCAATATCCCTGAGGAGGATGCGGGCGCGGGAAAGTTCCACCAGCCCCTGCTGCTCGAACGCCTTCAACAGGCGCGAGATGGCTTCGCGCGACGCACCCAGCTCGGCGGCGATTTCCTGGTGCGTCATGCGCAAGGCGCCATCGGCGGCGGCGTGATGCAACAGAAAACCGGCCAACCGTGTGTCCAGCCGGGTGAAGGCCACCTGGCGCAGCAGATGCATCAGATCGGTGATGCGCATGGCGAAGGCGGAAAAGACGAAGCGACGGAAGGCGGCGGATTGCGCCACCAGGGCGTCGAAGGCGGAGGCCTGCAGAGAGAGCGCGCGCACCTGCGTTTCCGTGCGGCCTTCGGCCTCGTAGGGCGCGCCGGAGAGCAGCGCCAGCGTGGTGAGCACGCAGGTCTGTCCGGGGCCGACGCGGTAGAGCAGGATCTCGCGGCCGGTATCGCTGGTCATGTCCACCCGCACCGAGCCATCGGTAACGACGAGATATTGCGTGCAGGCCTCGCCGGGACGGAACAGCACCGTATCCGCCGGCACCCGCACGAGCCGGGCCCCGCGCTCCAGCCGACGGCGGGTGGCGGTGTCCATTTGCGCCAGCAGCGCGCGCAGCGGCGGGCAGGTGGCGGCGATCTCTTCCACGGCGTGCAGCATGGCCGCATCCTGCCCCACGCGAGTGCGGGCAGGCAAGAGCAAGCGCCTTGCGCACGGGAAAACGGTTCTTGGCAAGCGCCATCGTGCCGGGTAAGAACAGAGGCATGAACCGCAAGGAGACATTCGACAAGATCGGCGGGCGTGAGGCGGAAGTGCTGTTCATGGACGCCGATTTCCGGGTCGTGCGGCCCGGTGACTTCGTGCGCTGCGCGGTAACGGGGCGGCCCATTCCGCTGGATCAGTTGCGTTACTGGTCGGTGGAGCGGCAGGAAGCCTACGCCTCGCCGGAAATCGCCCTGCAACGCCACCTTCAGCTGATGAAGGAAGGCGGCGAGGGTTGAGCGTTCCGGGCAGCCCGGGGAGAATGCGCCGGCCCGCAGCATCATCTCGGGGAATTCCATGGCATACGATTTCGATCTGTTCGTCATCGGGGCGGGCTCCGGCGGGGTGCGGGCGGCGCGCATCGCCGCCGCGCACGGGGCGAAGGTGGGCATCGCCGAGGAATACCGCATCGGCGGCACCTGCGTCATTCGCGGCTGCGTGCCCAAGAAGCTGATGGTGTATGCCTCCCGCTTCGCTGACACTTTCGAGGACGCGAAGAGTTTCGGGTGGGAGGTTGAGGAGAGGCCCGCCTTTCACTGGCCGTGCTTGCGCGAGGCGTTGCGCGAGGAGGTGGAGCGGCTGAGCTGGCTCTATGCGCAGAACCTGGAGCGGCACGGGGTGGAAATCTTTTCCACGCGCGCGGAGTTCGCCGGGCCGCACGAGATCTTCCTGGTGGCGGAGGAGCGCACGGTGACGGCGGAGAAGATCCTCATCGCCACCGGGGCGGCGCCGTGGGTGCCGCACAATGTGCCGGGCGCGGCGCACGCGATCACCTCCAACGAGGCCTTCGAGCTGGAAAAGCTGCCCGCTTCCATCGCCATCATCGGCGGGGGCTACATCGCGGTGGAATTCGCCAGCATCTTCAATGGGCTGGGGGTGGATGTGCATCTGCTTTACCGGGGCGCGCCCATCCTGCGCGGGTTCGACATGGAGCTGCGCGAGAAGCTCTCGGCGGCGCTCGGCGGGCGCGGCGTCACCATCCACGAGCACGCGGAGGTGGACCGCATCGAGAAGCGGGGCGAGGCGCTGCTTGTGCACACGCGCAAGGGCGAGGCGCTCACCGTGGAGCAGGTGATGTACGCCACCGGGCGGGAGCCGTACACCTTCGACCTGCATCTGGAGAAGGCAGGCGTGGAGGTGGCGCCCAACGGCGCGGTGAAGGTGGATGCGTTCAACCGCACCAACGTGCCGCACATCTTCGCCGTTGGCGACGTGACGGACACGCCGGCGCAGCTCACGCCGGTGGCCATTCGCGAGGGGCATGCCTTCGCCGACAGGGAGTTCGGCGACAGGGACGTGCCGCCGCTGAACTACGAGGGCGTGCCGACGGCGGTGTTCACCACGCCGGAGATGGCCACCTGTGGCCTGACGGAGGAGGAGGCGCGTGCGCGACATGGCGAGGTGGAGGTCTATCGCACCGAGTTCCGGCCCATGATGCACACCATCTCCGGGCGGCAGGAGAAAATGTTCATGAAGCTGCTGGTGCACCCGGAGAGCCGCAAGCTGCTGGGCGCGCATCTCATCGGCGAGGCGGCGGGCGAGATGATCCAGCTGTTGGCGGCGCTCATCGAGGCGGGGGCCACCAAGGAGCAGCTGGACGCCACCATCGCCGTGCACCCGACGGCGGCGGAAGAGCTGGTGACCATGCGCACGCCGTCGTGAGGGCGGCGGTCAGGCCGGGCGGGCTGTTTCACCTTCCGTTGCAGTGGGGCAGGGGCCGGGGTTGAAATCCCCCCGGCGCAGGGGGCAGTGCCTGCCGTCGTTGCAGTGCGGGCAGCGGATGTGCGCCAGGGCGTGGCAGACGGCCTCCGTGGGCCGGTTGAACAGGCGGATGCCTTCTTCGTCGTCCGAATCGGTCACCAGCCCGGCGCGGCGCAGGGCGCGCTCCACGTGGTGGTTGGCGCGCGCGATGGAAAAGCGGATCCCCTGCGCTCGCAGGCGCTCCACCAGCTCGGAGAGTGCGTCGATGCCGGAGTAATCGATGATGTTGACGGCGGAGAAGTCCAGGATCACGCAGCAGGCCTCGGGGAACTCCGCCAGCATTTGCAGCAGCCGGTTTTCGAAGTGGCCGGCGTTGGCGAAATAGAGCAGCATGTATTGGCGTATCAGCAGAACCTTTGGGCAGCGGGGGCGGTCCGGGTGCAGGTGGGCGTCACCCAGGCGGCCATCCTTCAGCCGCACCAGCAGCGAGATGCGCGGGCGCATGGTGCGGTAGATGAACAGCGCCACGGACAGCAGGATGCCGCCGAAAATGCCCACCTCCAACCGCGGCGCGGCGATGAGCGTGAGCAGGAAGGTGGCGATGGCGACGATGCCGTCGTGGCGCTGCACACGCCAGGCGCGGATGATGGGCCTGATATGGAACAGACCGGCGACGGCAATGATGACGACGGCTGCCAACGTGGCCTGCGGCAGGGGCTTCAGCAGCGGAGTGAGAAACAACAGCGTGGCGGCGACCACGGCGCTGGCGGTGAAGGCGGCGAAGGGGGTGCGCGCGCCGTTGTCCAGATTCACCGCGGAGCGCGAGAAGGAACCGGCGACGGGCCAGGCGCCGGAAAAGGCGGCGGCGAGGTTGGCCGCGCCCTGACCGAACAGCTCCTGGTTGGCGCTCATGCGCTCACGGGTGCGGGCGGCCAGCGCGCGGGCGATGGATACGGTTTCCAGGTAACCGAGCAGGGCGATGATTATGGCCGAGGGCAGCAGTGCGCTGGTGGCGGCCATGTCGAGCGGCGGCACGGAAAGGGTGGGCAGGGCGGCGGGGATGTTCCCTATGATCCTGCCGCCGAGGTCGGCGTAACCGGTGAGCCAGGAGGCCAGCGTGGCCAGTGCCACGGCGACGAGCACGGCCGGCAGGCGCGGGAGCCAGCGGCGCACCGCGATGATGATGGCGAAGCTGAAGGCGGCCATGAGCAGCGTGGGCCAGTGCACACCCTGCGCCATGGCGTGCAGCGTGTTCCATACGGTCTGGAAATGCCATTCGCCCTTCTGCGCGGAAACGCCGAAGAGCTTGCCCATCTGGGCGGTGGCGATGATGATGACGGCGGCGTTGGTGAAGCCCACCACCACCGGGTGGGAGAGAAAGTCCACCAGCACGCCGAGTCGCAGCAGACCGAGGCCGAGCTGGATGAGGCCCACCAGCAGCGCCAGCAGCATGGCGAGTTTCAGAGCGGTTTGCGCGTCGCCGCCCGCCAGCGGAGTGAGGGCGGCGAAGGTCATGAGCGAGATGAGCGAGACGGGGCCGGTGACCAGCTGGCGCGACGAGCCGAACAGGGAGGCGAAGATTGGCGGCAGCAGGGCGGCGTAGAGGCCCGCCTGCGTGGGCAGGCCGGCGAGCTGGGCGAAGGCCATGCCCTGCGGAATGAGCAGCAGGGCGACGGAGACGCCGGCCACCATGTCCGCCTTCAACACGGCCGGATCGCGCAGCTCGCGCAGCCGGATCAGCCCCGGTGGCAGCAGGCGGGCCGGCCCGTTCGTGTTCTTGCGGCTGGTCGAATGCATTTTGTCCATCATGCCCTCCCGCATGCACGGCTTTCGCCATGTCGCGCCATTTGCCATAAGGCGGAAAGGATTGCTCGAGGGCAATAGGGAAAATTGGCGTGCGGCATGGGTGATCGGCAGGGGCAGAGGCGGCGTATCTGGGTGCTCACAGGCAAGCGGGCCGGGGACAACGCGCAGGCGCTGACGCTGGCGCAGATGGTGCGCAGGGTCTGCGAAAATGATTCAATCGTCGAGGAGAAATTCCTTTCCTACAATGTCTTGCGAATTTTTCCCAATATCCTGATTCCGCCGTCTCAAACGGTGCTTCAGGAGGCCGCGAAGGCCGGGCTGAAACCGCCGTGGCCCGATCTCGTCATCGGTGTGGGGCGGCGTTCGGTGCCGGTGGCGCGCTGGATACGGCGGCGCAATCCGCGGGTGCGCATCGTCTGGCTGGGGCGGCCGCGGGCGCCGCTTGCGTGGTTCGACATGCTGCTTACCACCCCGCAATACGGCCTGCCGGAGGATGCGCCGAACGTGGTGATGCTGGATCTGCCGCCGGCGCTGCCGCCGGTGCGCGATGAAACGGAACTGGCGCGTTGGCGGGAGAAATTCGCGCATCTGCCGCGGCCGTGGACGGGCGTGCTGGTGGGGGGGGCGCGCTGGCCGTTGGCCTTCGATGCCGGGGACGCGAAGCGGTTGGGCCGGGCGGTGGAGGCCCTGCGCGCGGATGTGGGCGGCAGCTGGCTGGTTTCCACCTCACCGCGCACGGGCATCCGGCAGGCGCGGGCGCTGCATGAGGCGCTGGCCAGGCCGGGGTGGTTCTTTTTCTGGCGTGGCGGGAGCGGGATGGAGGACAATCCGCATCGGGCCATACTGGCGCTGGCGGACTGTTTCGTGGTCACCGCCGATTCGGCATCCATGATCGCCGAGGCGGTGCGCACGGGAAAGCGGGTGTTTCTGTTTCCCATGCGGCGCGTTGCGCTGGCTCCCGCGTGGCGGGCGCAGCGTGGGGTTGCCCGATGGCTGGCGGTGCGCGGTCTTCTTTCGCCGCCGCGGGACATGCGGGCCTTTTGCGAGCGGCTGGTGGCGCACGGCCGGGCGGCGTGGCTGGGCACGGCGGATCCTGCGTGTGGCGAAATTCCTTCCGGCTTGCGGGAAACGGCGCTGGAAGCGGCGGTGCGGCGCATTGCGAAATGGCTGGATGCGTGAAATAAAGCAGCCAACCGTGATGAACGGATCATGGAGAGGAGGAGGCAACAATGGGCTTCAACTTCAAGGGCAGGGAAATCGCCACCGACGAGCGCGGCTATCTGCTGGATCACACCGACTGGAGCGAGGAGCTGGCGGAAGCCATGGCGGAGGCCGAGGGCATCACGCTCACGGAGAAGCACTGGGACATCATCAACTATCTGCGGGACGAGTATTTCAACAACAACGGCAATCAGCCGAACACCCGCACCATCATCAAGGCGATGAGCGACAAATGGGGGGAGAAGGTGAAGCAGAAGGATGTGTATGAACTCTTTCCGCTGGACCCCTCCAAGCAGGCGGGGCGCATCGCCGGGCTGCCCGAATCCCGGCGCAAGGGCGGCTACTGAACGACCGCCCACGGCGTGAGGTCAGGACCGAACGGTCGCCCGGCCCCGGGCGGCCGTTTTTTCATGGCGGTGAAGATGGCGGAAAACTGAATGCCTCGTTCAGGCGCGGTTCAGGCTGGCCGTGGCATGGTGCGCATCGATGAAGGAGGTTTCCTTGCTCTTGCCTTATCCGGCGCCTACGTAAGGGGCGGAGGGGCAATGGCGGGGCAGCGGAAAACGATGCGAAAAGGAGGGTTCGCCATGCTGAAGAAATTCGGAATTCCCGCGCTGTTCGCCGGAGCGCTCACCTTCGCCGCCATGGGGGCGGCGCCGACGCAAGCGCAGGCGGCGTCGAAGACGGAAAACTTCATCCTGGGCCTGGCGGCGGGCGTGGCGACGACGGCGGTCATCGCCTCGGCCATCCACAAGAAGAAGAAGAAGAAGTGGCGCCGGAAATATCGCCGCACGCATTACAGCTATCGGCCGCGTCCGTGGACGCCGGAATGGTATGACTACTGCATGAGCAAGTATCGCAGCTTCAACCCGGAGACGGGATATTACCGCACCTATTCCGGCCGGCTCAGGTTCTGCCGCTGAGTGCACGAGGAATGCAGGCACGCACCAGCCGCTCCGGCATCCGTCGGAGCGGCTTTTTTCCTGGCATGAAGACGGTGGGGGTGGCCATGATCATTTGCCGGCGTCGCTGGGGCCGCGCCGCTTGCCGCCGCCGGAGAGCGCCTCCTTTACCGCCTCGGCGATAGTGCGCAGGTCGAACGGTTTGGAGAGGAACACGAAGGTGAAATCCTCGTCCAGATTCTGGGCGAAGTTGTCCTCGGCGTGGCCGGACATGAACACCACCGGCGCCTTGACCCCCATCTCGCGCAACTTGCGCACCATTGTGGGGCCGTCCATGCCGGGCATCACCACGTCGGAGAGGATGACGTCCACGTTCTGGCCGGCGGCCAGGCGCTCTTCCATGATGTCCAGGGCCAGCTCCGCGCTGGGCGCGGCGAGCACGGTGTAGCCGCGCATCTTGAGCGCGTGCACGGCGAAATCACGCACCGGGTCCTCGTCCTCGGCCAGCAGGATGACGCCGCTGCCGGTGAGGTCACGGACGGGCGCGGCCTTGCACCTTTCCTCTTCCTCCAGACGCTGGCGGCGCTCCTCCTCCGTTTCCACGTAGCGTGGCAGGTAAATGCGGAAAGTGGTACCGCGGCCCACCTCGCTGTCGCAGAATACATAGCCGCCGGACTGCTTGATGATGCCGTAGACGGTGGACAGGCCCAGCCCGGTGCCCTTGCCCATGGGCTTGGTGGTGAAGAAGGGTTCGAAGATCTTCTCGCGGATCTCCTCCGGAATGCCCTCGCCGGTATCCTCCACCTCGATGAGCACATAGTCCCCAACCGTCATGACCTCCGCCAGGCGGCCATCTATGCGCCGTTCCGGCACGTTGAGGGTGCGGATGGTGATGGTGCCGCCTTCCGGCATCACGTCCTCGGCATTGCGCACCAGGTTGACGATGACGCGGCCCAGTTTGCGCGGGTCCACCTTCACCGGCCACAGGTCGGGGCCGTATTCCGTCTTCAGCTCCACGTTGCGGTTCTTCATCATGGAGCGCAGCAGCCGGGTTTCTCGCATCAGCCAGTCGTTCACCGCGATGATCTCCGGCTGCAGGGTCTGGCGGCGGGAGAAGGCCAGCAGCTGTTCCACGATGCGTGCGGCATCCCAGGAGCGGCTCTTGATGTTGTGCACCAGCTCGTAGTTCGGGTCGGTCACGCGCATGCGCTGCAGCAGCAGGTCGGCGGAGCCCATGATGGGTGTGAGCAGGTTGTTGAAGTCGTGCGCCAGCTGGCTGGCCATCATGCCGATCTGCTGCATGATCTGGCCGTGCTCTATCTGCTCCATGAGCGTTTGCCTGAGCGTGGTGTCGATGACGTAGAGCACGGCGCCGCCAGTGGGGCCGGGCAGAATGGTGATCTGCGCCCGGGTGCTGTCCGGTTCGAAAAGATAGACCTCCAGCTGGGTACGGGGCCGCTGTCCGGTGAGCACCGATTCCAGCGCTGCGGTGAGCTTGCGCACGTCGCCGGGAGCGACGAGGCCCTTCACCTCGTCGTTCATCCTGAGCCGCCCTTCCGCGGCCTGGGCCAGCGTGGCATTGATGAACTTCAGGCGGCCTTCTTCATTCACCAGCGCGATGCCGACGGGGGCGGTGGCGATGAGCCTTTCCACCTGTTCCAGCAGATCGCCGCGGCCTTCGTCCACGGGCAGCAGCAGGGTGCGCGTCAGGGCGCGGCGGCCATCCATGTCGAACTGCACCTGGTGTAACGCGCGCATGCGGCGGGCGCCGCCGTCGGCGAGCCGCAGGACGGCCTCCTGCTCGGCGACGGCGGCGGTGCCGGGGGCGCCGTGCAACGTATCGAGACGGGCAAGAAGGTCCTGCGGCAGGATATCCGCCAGCTCCAGTCCCTCACCTTGCCGTGCGCCCTCCATGCCCAGCCAGCTGGCCAGCGTGGCGTTCAGGTGCTGCACGCGGCCCGTGCCGTCTGCCACAACGATGCCCGCCGGCAGGTCGTCCAGCATGGTGATGGTGCGGCGCAGCCTGGCGATGGCATCTTCCTGCGCAGCACGCTGATGGGTCACGTCCTCCACCAGCCAGAGCTCGCCGGGGCCGCTTCCACAGTCGATGAGGCGGGCGGAAACGCGCAGCCAGACCGGGCCGTCGCCCCCCGGATGCAGGGGCTCTCCGGGCATGATGCGCAGCTCCTCCGCCACCTCGGGCCCCGTGCCCAGGCGTTGCTGAAGGCGGTAGATGCGGGCAGCGTGCTCCGGGGAGCCGGCGAACAGGTATTCCACCGGACGCAGCCGCTTGCGCCCGGCGCGGGCCAGGAGGTCGCGCCACGCGGTGTTGGCCAGCAGCGGCCGGCCATCGCGGCGGGTGATGAGCGCGGCGGAGGGCAGGGCATCCCAGCCGGCGGCGAGCAGGGCCTCTTCGTCGGTGCCGCGGAAGCGGATCTGACCGGTGGCGACGCCGATGGCGACCAGCGCCAGCAGCAGCGCCACGAGCAGGAACAGCAGTGCGGTTTCCAACGCGGAAAGCGCAGGTACGGCACCCCAGAGAGCGAACAGGCCAAACCCGCCCAGAATGACGGCGCTCAGTGCCACGAGGACGGCGAGGGTGCGTCTGTGTGGCGGCAGCTCCCGCAGGCGAAAGGGCGCCATGCCCATTTTCAGCCGTGCCTTCTGCATCGGGCCTCCAGCAGGAAGAAAAGGCGGCATCGTGGACCGGACAACATCGAATCAGACGCATTATACATGCAGGCGATGCACGCGGGGGGAGAAGGTTTTGCAAGCATGCGCCTTTTGTCCTACCCTGTGAGGGGTTGAGGCATTTTCCGGCCGGGAGAAAAACGGGGGCGACCGATGAACCAATGGATCTGGATCGCGTTGGTGGCGCTGGCGCTGCTGGCCGGCGTGGCGCTGCTGGTGATTGCGCTGCGCAGCTGGCGCTGGCAAGGGGGGAAGAAAGGCAAGCGGCTGGGGGTGCTGGAACGACTGCCCATCGCGCGCGATGCCGAGCTGGTGCTGGTGCGGCGCGATGGCGTGGAGCATCTGGTGTGCCTGACCGGCGGCGGCGGCTTTCTCGTGGAGGGGGGTATCCGTCGGTCCGGAGCGCAGCGCGCGCCTTCCGCCGGCGGCGGGGAAGCACCGGTTGCGCCGGGGCAGGGGGCGGCGGGAAAAGCGGCGCCCGGCCCCGCTCCGCATGCGGAGCCGAAGCTGGCGCCCATGGCTCCGGCGCAGCGCAAGGAGCAGGCCCCGCCACCACCGCCGGGCACCGCCGCGCCGGCACCGCGGCCCCAGAAGAAGGAGCCGCCGGCAATGGTGCCGGAGAAGGCGAATGCCTCCGATTTCGCCAAGGGCGGTACCGCGGATTGAAGCCTTCATGCAGGTGAAGAAAGCGGCCCCGGGCGGGCGCCGCCCTTGCATCTCGCACTTGCTGTCCAGTCGGCGTGCGCGTGCCTTGCGTGGCGCGGCCGTCAGTCGTCGCGATAGACTTTTTCCATGCGCTCGTGGCGCTCCTGCGCCTCGATGGAAAGGGTGGCGATGGGCCGCGCTTCCAGACGCTTGAGCGAGATCGGCTCACCGGTTTCCTCGCAGTAGCCATATTCGCCGGTTTCGATGCGCTTCAGCGCGGCGTCGATCTTGGCGATGAGCTTGCGCTGCCGGTCGCGCGTGCGCAGTTCGATGGCGCGGTCGGTTTCGGTGGAGGCGCGGTCGGCGATATCGGTGAGCGGCTCGTTGTTCTCCTGAAGATTTTCCAGCGTTTCACGCATTTCCTTCAGGATTTCCTCCTTCCACTTGAGAAGCTTGCGGCGGAAATACTCGCGCTGCCTCTCGTTCATGAAAGGCTCGTCCTCGCTCGGGCGATAATCGTCTTCCAGCTCGATTTTCGGCGTCATGAGCAGGCTTCTCCCGTCCCATCGGCTTGCAGCATCTCCTCTGGCCCGGTGTATAGGGATTGCGGAGTCCTTCCGCAAGTGCCCGCCTGCCTTGTGGAAGGGCGGCGGGTGCGCTATGCAACTTTCCTGAAAATGTGGCCTTTTCCCGACTGGTGCCTGCCATGCGCTTTTCTTCCGGAGCCGAATATCTCGAATGGCCGATGAAGGCGGTGACCCTGTTCGGCATGTCCGGCGTCGGCAAGACGACCCTGGGGCGCCTGCTGCGCCGGCATGAATGGTTTCTCTACTCGGTGGATTACCGCATCGGCACCCGCTACATGAATGAGCACATCGTCGATCTGTTCAAGAAAGAGGCGATGAAGGTGCCGCTGCTCAGGCAGTTGCTGCGCTCCGATTCCATCTACATCTCCTCCAATATCACTTTCGAAAACCTGGAGCCGCTTTCCACCTATCTCGGTAAGCCGGGCAATCCGGAAAAAGGCGGCCTGCCATTTGATGAATACATGCGTCGGCAGCGCCAGCACCGGGCCGGCGAGATCGCCGCGCTGCTGGATGCACCCATCTTCATTGACAAGGCGCGGGAGATTTACGGCTACGAACACTTCCTGTGCGACACGGGTGGTTCGCTGTGCGAGGTCATCAACTTCAACGACCCGGCAGACCCGGTGGCGGAGGTGCTGACGCGCAACACCATGCTGGTGTATATCGAGGCGCCGGAGGAGCACGTGCAGACGCTTATCGCGCGCTTCCGGGAAAGTCCGAAACCGATGTATTACAACCCGGACTTCCTGAAGCGGATCTGGGCCGATTACAAGGCCGGGCGCGGCATTGCGCGCGACGAGGAGGTGGATCCGGACGATTTCGCGGTTCATGGCTTCGAGCGGCTCATTCGCCATCGCATTCCGTTGTACGAGAAGATCGCCCGGCGCTGGGGCTATACGGTGCGCATGGACGACGTGCAGCGGGTGAAGACGGAGGAGGACTTCAACCAGCTGCTGGCCGAAACCATCGACCGCGAGCAGGCAGCGCGCCAGACCGCCACCGGCTGAACAACGGAGAAACAACGCGGAGAAACGCGGACGATGCCCATCAAGATTCCAGGCGACCTGCCGGCGAAGGAGACGCTGCAGCGCGAGGGCGTGATGGTGATGAGCGAGGAGGACGCCATCCGTCAGGATATCCGGCCCATGCGCATCGCGCTGCTGAACCTGATGCCGAACAAGATCCGCACCGAGACGCAGTTCGCCCGGCTCATCGGCGCCACGCCCCTGCAGGTGGAAATGACGCTCATCCGCATGACGCGGCACAAGCCCAGGAACACGCCGATGTCGCATCTCACGGCCTTCTACCGCACGTTCGAGGAGGTGGCGGAGGCGGGCGAGAAATTCGACGGACTCATCATCACCGGCGCCCCGGTGGAGCTGTTGCCGTTCGAGGAAGTGCGCTACTGGGACGAACTGTGCGACATCTTCGACTGGACGCAGACGCACGTGCACACCACCATGTGCATCTGCTGGGGGGCGCAGGCGGCGCTGTATCATTTCTACCGCGTGCCCAAGCACGAGCTGCCGCGCAAGGCCTTCGGCGTGTTCCGGCATCGCAACCTGAAGCCCTCCTCGCCTTACCTGCGCGGTTTTTCAGACGACTTCTCCATTCCCGTGTCGCGCTGGACGGAGGTGCGTCCGGCCGACCTGCCCACCGGCGCCGGGCTGGAAGTGCTGATGGAGAGCGACGAGACGGGGCTGTGCCTGGTGGAGGACGCGAACCGACGCATGCTCTACATGTTCAACCACATCGAATACGACACCACGTCTCTGGCGGAGGAATACTGGCGTGACGTGGAGCGCGGCATCGACATCCAGATCCCGGCCAACTACTTTCCCGGTGACGACCCGCACGCTACACCGGAAAACCGCTGGCGGTCGCATGCCCATCTGTTGTTCGGCAACTGGATCAACGAGATGTATCAGACGACGCCGTTCGAGATCGAGAAGATCGGCATCGTCGCCAACGCGCGGCCGGGCAGCGGCATGACGCGCGAACAGGCCGAGCGCCGGGCCGGCGGCGCCGGGGGTGGGTGACGATGCGTCGGCTGGTGCTGTTTCGCCACGCCAAGTCCGACTGGAGCAATCCGCGACTGACGGACGAGGAACGTCCCCTCGATCCGCGGGGATTGCGCGATGCGCCGCGCATGGGAGAATGGTTGGCGGCGCATGGCATCGTGCCGGACAGGGCGCTGGTGTCGCCGGCGCGCCGGGCGCAACAGACGTGGGAGCTGGCGCGGGCGCGGCTGGGGGCGGAGGTGCCGGCGGAGACGGTGGAGATGCTTTATTCCTTCGGCAGCCACCGGCCGCTGATGGAAGCGGTGAGGCGTTTCGGCGGCGATGCGCGGACGCTGATGCTGGTGGGGCACAACGAGGCCATGCACGAGCTTGCCGAAACGCTGGCAAAGACGGGTGATGCGCGGCAGCTGAAACGGCTGCGCAAGAAGTTCCCCACCGCGGCGGTGGCCGTGATCGACCTGCCTGTCGCCGAATGGTTCGAGCTTTCCGATCTGGCGCCGGGACACCTGGTGCATCACGTGCGCCCGAAAGACCTGCGCCAGCATTGAGCGGCACTGTCACTCGGCGGCCGCGTTGCCGCCCTCTTCTTCTGTGTCGTCATCCAGCAGGTCTTCCACGCTTTCCAGATGTATGGGCGGCTTGCCGGGCAGCTCGACGACGAGGCGCAGCCTGCCGCCCAGGGCTTCCACGTAGGCGGCCAGGGTGGAGAGCATCCAGTCCTTCCGCTTTTCCATCTGCGCCACGGAGGGCTGGCTGATGCCCAGCTTGCGGGCCACCTCCGCCTGCGACTTGCCCAGCTCCTTGCGCAGCTCCTGCAGCGCCCGGTATTCGCGCTTCAGCTCCTCGGTGCGCCGAAGGATTTCCCGTTGTTCGTCAGCGGGAAGACGCGCCATCAATTCTTCCAGTGTAACAGGCATTTTCAGCCCTTTCCCAGTTCGTCGAGATGCTCCGCATAACGCCGATCGGCCACGGCGATGAGGCGTTTATAAAAGCGTCTCTGGTTGCGTCCCTGCTTCATGCCCGCCGCGAGCAGGACAGCCCGCCTCCGGGGATCGAAGACGTAGGCCACGCGCCAGACCATATTGTTCACCTCGAACCGCAGTTCCTTCATGTTGGCATATTTGCTGTCTTTCAACGTGTCGGCGTAAGGACGTTTCAGTCCTGGACCGAATTTCTTGAGAAGATTGGCCGAAGCAACAAGGGCGATACGGACCTCTCTTTCCATATCCAGAATTTCCTTTTCAAAATCGTCGTGAAAAATCACTTCCCATTTCATGTTCCAATCTCCTTTTCTGAAAATGGATGACGCAGCAATGACGGGCCGGAATTGGCCATTGAGGAACCGAACAAACAATTACCGGTTTATATAATTCAGAGGCTATATAATGTCAAGCCTATTGCGAAAAAATCCACTTGCGTCCCGCGAAGGCGGAGATGATCATGCTTCATCGAAATTCGGACATCCCTCGAGGCGTTTCATGTTCTCCAGAGACGATTTCAATCGGGCCTGCGAGGCGGTTTATGCCGCCAAGGGTCCGACGCTGGCCAATCCGTGGCCGCTGCTGCGCGAGGCGACGGGGGTGGAGACGTGGGTGAAGCACGAGAACCACACGCCCACCGGCGCCTTCAAGGTGCGCGGCGGATTGAATTATCTCGCCCGCCTGCTGGAGGATCGCGCGGAACGGCCCGCCGGGCTGATTTCCGCCACGCGCGGCAATCATGGCCAATCCATTCCCTTCGCTGCCGCGCGGCATGGCCTGCCGGTGACCATCGTGGTGCCGCATGGCAATGGGCGAGAGAAAAACGCCGCCATGCGGGCGCTGGGGGCAGAACTCATCGAACATGGCGAGGTGTTCGACGAGGCGCGCGAGCACGCCGCGGCGCTGGCGGTGGAGCGAGGACTGCACATGGTGCCGCCATTTCACGAATGGCTGGTGGCTGGGGTGGCCACCTACGCGCACGAGCTGTTCGATGCGGCGGGTGAGCTGGACGCGGTCTATGCGCCCATCGGCATGGGATCGGGCGTGTGCGGGCTGATTGCCATGCGCGACATGCTGGGGCTGAAAACGGAGATCGTCGGCGTGGTGGCAGAGGGCGCGCCGGCCTATCTGCATTCATGGCAGGCGGGTAAGCCCGTATCCGCCCCGGCTTCCACCTTCGCCGACGGCATGGCCGTGGGCGTGCCGCATGAACAGGCGGTAGAGGTGATCAACAAGGGGGCGGCGCGCATCGTAGCGGTGTCCGACGACGAGATCGCCGAGGCCATGCGGCTGTTGCACACGGCCACGCACAACGTGGCGGAAGGCGCGGGTGCGGCGGGGCTGGCGGCGCTGATGAAGGAGCGCGAGAAGATGCGCGGCAAACGCTGCGCCGTCATCCTCTCCGGCGGCAATATCGACGCGGAGAAATACGCCACAGCGCTTTCCGGCAGGACGCCCGCGCCCTGAAAACCGCTGCCGTCCCCTTGCAAGAGGGCGTTCCGACACCAATCTCGCAGGGGCGGGGACGAATGGTGGAGCAGGGGCGGCGCATGCGGAAATCATCAACGGCCGTTTCGGACACGGTGAGGCGCCAGCCGGAGCTGAAGCGCGTGCTCACGCTGCCGTGGCTTCTGGCCTACGGGCTGGGCACCACCATTGGCGCCGGCATCTACGTGCTCATCGGCAAGGTGGCGGGAATTGCGGGCGATCAGGGGCATTACGCCTTCCTGCTGGCGGCGCTGGCGGTGTCCCTGCCGGCGCTGGCCTATGCTGAGTTCGTGGGGCGCGCGCCTTCCGCAGCAGGTTCGGCGCGCTTCGTGGCCGTGGGGTTCCGCCGGCAATGGCCCGGCACGCTCACGGGCCTGGCGGTGGCCTTCGCGGGGCTGACGTCCTCCGCCACGCTGGCGCTGGGCGCTGCCGGGTATCTGGCGCGATGGCTGGTGCTGCCGGAGGCGGTCATCGTCGCTGGCCTCGTGTCATTGTTGGCGGCCGTCGCCATCATCGGCATTCGCGAATCGGTGCTGGCGGCGGGCGTCATCACACTGGTGGAAGTGGGCGGGCTGTTGTGGATCGTATCCGCCGCACTGTTGCAGCGCCCGGACGGAATGGCCGCGGCGCTGGTGCATCCGCCGCCCATGAGCGCGGAAGAGGCGGCACGGGTGCTTTCCGCCACGCTGCTGGCCTTTTTCGCCTTCATCGGGTTCGAGGACATGGTGACCGTCGCGGAGGAAACGAAGTGCCCGGGGCCCACCATCGCCCGGGCCATCGTGCTCACCATCGTCCTCACGGCCATCATCTACCTGGGAGTTTACGCCGCGGCGCTGGGCACGGCGTCGCCCCAGGCGCTGGCCGCCTCGCGCGAGCCGCTGGCGCTGGTGGCGCGGGGGCTGGCGGGGGTGCCGGCGAACGCCATCGCCGCCATCGCCTCTTTCGCTGTCATCAACGGCATCCTCATCCAGATCATCATGGCCTCGCGCATTTTCTACGGGCTGGCCCGCGCCGGGGCGCTGCCCGCTCCGTTGGGACGGGTGCATGCGCGTTTTCGCACGCCGGCGGTGGCCGTCGCGCTATGCTGGGCCGTCATTCTCGCGCTGGCGCTGGCGCTGCCGCTGGTGGCGCTGGCAGATATGACCTCGCGCATCGTGCTGGCGGTCTATGCATTGGTATGCGCGGCGCTGCTGCTGGTGAAGCGCCGGGGCGAGCCACTGCCGGAAGGCGCCTTTCGCGCGCCTGCGCCGGTGGTGGCCGCCGGGCTGGCGGTGTGCCTGTTGCTGCTGGTGGCAAGCTGAAAGGCGAAAGGCCGCGGCCAACATCCGTTGCCAGGGTCATTCCGTGCGAGCCGGAAGCTTGGGCTCAGGGCCCATAAATTGCGCGGTGCCAGTTTGGCGCAAAATCGGTAAATAGCAATGGATTATCGAGATTTGCGTCAGACCCTTCGGGCGACATTTTCACTTCATTTCGCTGGCTTTTCATCCCTGGAAATGGCTTCGGCTATTCCCTGCGGGTGAAAAACCAGCGATATTTCGCGAACATGCTGCTGGCATCCACGCCCTTTATGGGCCCTGAGCCTAACCGCAAGCTCATGTGGTTGAGGCACGAGCCCCCGGCTTTCGCCGGGGTGACGGCGAGAGGTCAGATCTGCACCACGCCGGCGAAGACGCAGCCGGTCTTCTCCACCACGTGTTCGGCGTGGATGCTCTCCATGTGCGCCACCTTCAGGCCACGGTTGTGGATGGCCTCCTCGGCCATGCCGCGCACGATCTCCTCGGCCTCCCTGCCGGAGCAGGCGTCGGAGAACTCCATGATGACGCCGGCGCGCTCCGGATCGTCCGGCTTCGCGATGGCCACGGCGGCGGCGATGCGTTCGCCCTTCACGTCGGAGCATTTCTGGGCGTAGGCCGTGGGCACCAGCAGGCCCGGCGCCAGCTTCACCGGCTCGATGCGCTTCACATGGGGTCCGACGATGGAGGACAGGCGCACCAGGTTCACGTCGGCGATGCCGGCGCGCAGCAGCGCCTGGTCGAAGGCCACGAGGCGGCGCTCCGCGTCGCCATGCCCGGCGCAGAGGAAATAGGCCTGCGGGCGAAACAGGGCGGAAGCGGCCAGCCGCGCCACGTCCAGATTCGTCAGGTCGTTGGTGTGGATGTTCATTCGGCGACCCTCCAGTATCGCAAAGATCAGACCATCGCCATGAACCGGCCACGCGGCCCACGACGACCCAGAGTCAGTCGCGCTTCCGCTCTCGTTCGGGTGACCCTGAAGCCGAGCCAGCGCCAAGGTTGCGCGCCGCGAAGCCCCGCGGCACGGCGTGCTCTTTTAACCGTTCGCGCGTGCAAGGGCAATACCCGCAAATGGGCGTAAACGGTGTATTTTCGCCAACGCGCCCTTGCATGGCGTGCATGGCCGGGCGCCATTTGCCGCCGCCGCCGCGATGCGGCTATGTTCCGGTGGCACACGCGAACCAACACCCGCAGGGGGGTCATGCGCAACACCACACTGACGGACGAGCTGGGCTATGCCGCCGCCTCTCTGGCGGATGCGGCGCGCAACCTGTTCTCTCCCGCGTTGCGGCTGGGCATTACCGGGCTTTCACGTGCGGGCAAGACGGTGTGCATCACGGCGCTGGTGCACAACCTGTTGAACGGCGCGCCGCTGCCGCTGTTCGAGGCCGCCCGTTCGGGGCGCCTGCGCCGGGCGTGGCTGGAGCCGCAGCCCGACCCGCAGGTGCCGCGCTTCGCCTACGAGGAGCACATCGCGGCGCTGACCGCGGGAGAGGAGCGACGCTGGCCGGAGAGCACGCGGCAGATGTCGGAGCTGCGGCTGGTGTTGGATTACGCGCCAGAGGGCGTTTTGGCGCGCACGCTGGGACGGCACACGCTGGCGCTGGACATGGTGGACTATCCCGGCGAATGGCTGCTGGATCTGCCGCTGCTGGACATGGATTTCGCCGCCTTTTCCGACCTGGCGCTACAGGTGGCGCGGGCGCCGCAGCGGCGCGACATGGCGGCGGAATGGCTGGCGCTGCTGGAGAAGACGGACGCGACGGCGCCGTTCGACGAGCCGACGGCGAAGCGGCTGGCCGAAACCTACCGAGCGTATCTGAAGCGTTGCAAGTCGGCGGACGGGCATTTCGCCGCACTGATGCCGGGGCGTTTCCTGATGCCTGGCGACATGGAGGGCTCGCCGGCGCTCACCTTCTGCCCGTTGCCTCCCACGGCGGAGCCGCCGCCGCGCGGCAGTCTGCACGACGAGCTGCGCCGCCGATACGAGGCCTACGTGCATCACGTGGTGCGGCCGTTCTTCTTCGATCATTTCGCGCGGCTGGACGCGCAACTGGTGCTGGTGGATGTCATCGGGGCACTGGACGCCGGTCCGGCAGCGCTGGACGATCTGCGGCAGACGCTGTCGCTGGTGCTGAAAAGCTTCCGGCTGGGGCAGACGCACCTGTTCGCGCGGCGCATCCGGCGGGTGCTGTTCGCCGCCACGCGGGCCGATCTCATTCCATCGGCGCAGCACGAGCGTCTGCGACGCATCCTGGCGCTGCTGGTGGAGGAGGCGGCGCAGCGGGCGGAATACGCCGGGGCGGAGATGCAGACCATGGCCATTGCCGCCATCCGCGCCACACAGGAGGGCACGGTGGAGCACGAGGGTGAGGAGCTGCCCGTCATCATCGGCGTGCCGGAGAAGGGTGAGCGCATCGGAGAGAAGGTGTTCGACGGGATGGAGGAGGCGGCCGTGTTTCCCGGCGACCTGCCGGAGCATCCGCGCGATGTGCTGAAGGAAGATTTCACTGGACGCCTGCGTTTTCCACATTTCCGGCCGCCGCTGGTGGAGCCGCCGGTGCCGCTGGAGCCGGCGCCCAGCTTTCCGCACATCCGCATGGACGCGATGTTGCAGTTCCTGCTGGGGGAGGCGCTGGCATGAACCGCTTCTCAAGCTCTCGTGCCATGCATCAGCCAAAGAACGGAATTCCTTGCAAGAGGACAAGTGAAAACTTTCAGATCGACGAAAAGGTACCCATACCTTTCCACTACCTCCTTCTCATTATTGAAATAACGAATATGTCCCAATGAATCAAAATTGGGGACGGAAGCTATGATAAATTTTCCAGAAGGGATGCTCTCTATTACATCGAGGTCATTTTCTATATGCTCTAATACCTCAAGACATACTATGGCATCGGCTTTTTTATAAAATCTATCATCTTTTAAAGGAAGCTGTGCTTTAATAAAGTCATATTTTGTAAGATTTCTATATTTTGCAATTTCTATAGCAGATTCAGAGAAGTCTACTCCACAATAATCAATGTCCGGCATCTTATTGTGGATAAAATCAGCAAACTGTCCTGGCCCGCAGCCAAGATCAAGGATGCATCTCACTCCTCTTTCCTTCGCAATAGATATGACTTTTTCCCAAACTGGAACATATATACTTTTTTCTCCTGATTTTTTATAATCATTTGATTCCTTGTAGATGATGTCATAGTAGAGAGGCCCCGGTGCCCTGCCTTGTTGCGCGGAGCGTTTGCTCCAGTCGGCGAGAAATGCTTTCACATCCAGTTCCCTTCGATCTTCAGGAATAAATTCACCCAAGACAGCGGCGTCCGCCTGTTTTCTCAGGGCAATGAATACCCTGAATAATTTATTCAGATACCTATGGTCATCCGGAGACAGCGAAACCAGTTTGCACAAACATCTCGCAGCCTCATCATAGCGCTTTTGGGAATGATAAATGCTGGAAAGGGCTGATAAGGACCTAATATTGAATATAGGGCTTTCAAGTAGTCTCAAATATATTTTCTCTGCATTTGATAGATCGTTTTTAATATAATATCTTCTCGCCTTGTGGTATAGTAGCCATGGATCATTATTATTCATTTCCAGCGCAATATCAAGCCAGAATTCCTGCAGATCATTAGCATTCAATTCAAGAGACGACCGGAAGGCTAATCTGGCCTGACTTGTAGTTAGCTCATTCCTGGCGAGGAGCCTATTGGCTACCTCCAAAAGCTTTACATACTCTTTCTTTTTAAATAGCTCTTTCAGCACGGCACACCTACAAACCGTTTTAAGATTCTCGTGAATTGTGCTAATCAACATCAAGAGAAGCACGTGTGTAGTGTTCAGCATAGGTCGGGCAAGAAATCAAGTGAGGAAAAAGGGACAATTCATTGAAAGGGCCAGCAAGCTTCAGCCTTACCTCCGTAAGAAGTGAGAAGAATGACGAACCGGCCTCTTACGGGAAAGCGCCTACTCCCCATGAGGTGCCGAATGAAACGCGCGCCCCGCGGGCCTTGCCGGTGGAAGAGGCGAAGGTGGCGGAGCCCGATTTCAGTGCCGACTCGTCTGCCGAGGCGCTGGTCGAGCCGGCGTTGAAGGGGCCGGTGCGCTGGCCGGTGCGGCTGCTGCTGTGGGCGGTATCGCTGCTGGCGACGCTTGCGGTGGCGCTGGCACTGGATTCGCTGGTGCGGGCGGCCTTCGCGCGGGGTGACTGGCTGGGTTGGCTGGCACTGGCGATGGTGGGGCTGGCGGCGCTGGCGGCGCTGGCGCTGATGGTGCGCGAGCTGGCGGGGCTCGCGCGTCTGCGCCGCATGGTGCGGTTGCACCGGTTGGCGCAAGAGGTGCTGGCGCAGCCGGATGAGAAGGGCGTGCGGACGCTGGCGCGGGCGCTCGACCATCTCTACCGCAAGCGTCCCGACATGCGCTGGGCCTTCGACCGCCTGCGCGCGCACGAGGACGCCGTGCTGGGGCCGGCCGAGCGGTTGCGGCTGCTGGAGCTGGAGCTGCTTTCGCCGCTGGATGCGCAGGCGCGGCGGCTGATCCTGCGCGCGGCGCGGGACGTGGCGGCGCTCACCGCCATCGTTCCCGGCGCGGCGCTGGACATGGTCATCGTGCTGTTGCGCAACCTGCGCATGTTGCGCCAGCTGGCGACGCTCTACGGGGGGCGGCCCGGATTTCTGGGCGGATGGAAGCTGCTGCGCATGGTGCTGGCGCATCTGGCCGTCACCGGCGCGCTGGCGCTGTCCGACGCCTTTCTGCCGCATGTGCTGGGCAAGGGGCTGGCGGGCAGGCTTTCCGCGCGATTCGGCGAGGGGGTGCTCAATGGTGTGCTCACGGCGCGCATCGGCCTGGCGGCGCTGGAGCAGGTGCGGCCTATGCCGTTTTCGGCGGTGGAGAAGCCGGGGTTGAAGGAGCTGGCGGCGGCGCTGGTGAAAGGCTGAGCGCCGCTCAGGCCGTGGCCAGCCAGGCGCCGGCCAGGGTGGCGGGAAGCGCCAGGGATATCCATGCCCACTTGGCCCAGGCGGGACCATGCTTGCGCCAGTCGAAGAAGAAGGTGAGGGCGACGGTGATCAGCCCGAGCAGGCCGGCGTGCAACCAGGGCGAAAAGTCCGCCCACAGCGCGGTGTAATACCCCGCCAGCACCTGCGCCAACAGCGCGATGGCGAGAATGCCGATGTGAAAGCCGTTGTCGTGGCGCAGGTGCGAGAAGTGCTCGTCCAGTTCGCGTTCCTCGTCCTCGCCGATTTTCCAGGTGTCGCCCATCACCGCGCCCCACACGGGCTGTTCCAGCTGATCCATGACCTCGGAACGCAGGATGGCGGCCAGCCGGTTTTCCAGCACTTCATCGGCGGCGGAATCGTGCAGCGCCCGCATCATCGTGCGGCGCATCTCGGCTTCCCCGTCGTCGGTAGGGGCATCGGCGGAGGCATTTTCCGCCATGTTGGCAGTCGTGCTCTCCCAGGCCCGCTCCCACTCGATCTCTTCGCGCAGGGCTTGCAGCATGGCATGGCGGGCACGGGCGATATAGCGGCGCTCCAGCTCCTCCAGCTCGGGATGCGGCTCGCCTGTTTCACCATCCAGTCTTTTCTGAACCCGGTGCATGAGATGCATGAGGCGCCGCGCCTTTTCATCCGTGGCGGCATCCGCGGCGGGTCTGCGCAGGAAGCCGAGCCCTTCGGCGATGCCGATGACCAATCCGGCGGCGATGCTGATGCCGAAGCCTATGGCCAGCCCGCCCAATATGGCCAACCAGTCCGGCATTCATTCGTGCGTTCGCTGCAGGTCGCATGCATTCTGGCGGCTCGTCACGCCCTCGTCGTGTTCGTGAAGGTCGCTCAGATGCAGGAAGCTGCGCACGCCGGCGGGCAGGCGGTGGTAGATGTCGCGGAGCATGGGGCGCAGGTGGCACAGGTAGGCCTGGCCCAGCAGTCTGCCGCGCAAGGTGAGCGGCAGGAAATGATTGTGGACTGGCGTCACGTCGGAGCTCCAGCTTTTCTTGTGTGGCGCGGCGGGCACCAGCAGGTCGAACACGCGCATGCCATCGGCCACGGCGAGCCGCTGGGCCAGATGCATGTGCAGGCGGCCTATGGAGAAATCGGTGAGTTCCGGGAGATGGGCCGTTATGTAGGCGTAATGCCGGCGCTTCCAGCGGAAGCCCACTTCCCAGGAAAGCTGGCGGCCGCCGGCCTCCGTGACCGTGAGCACGAACTCCGGGCCCTTCCGCTCCGCGCCCATGCCCTCGGCCAGGCGGAGGAGAAAATCCTCAGCCCGGTCATGGAACAATGCGCGGGAGACGAGCCCCCGGCCGCGCAGCCATTCGCGCTTGTTCTCCAGCAGCACGGGTATGGCGGCGCGGATTTCATCGAGATCGGTGAGGCGACGGAACGAAATGTCGGCGCCGAGATGCTTCTCCAGCCGCTTTTGAATCTTGCGGCGGCGGCGGCGCTGGGTGCGGGTATAGCGCCCTTCCAGATCGT
>JALUAB010000245.1 GCA_027051195.1 Hyphomicrobiales bacterium | reverse complement strand
GCGGCGCGCTCGATGGCGGCGGCCAGCGACAGCATGGTGGCCTCGTCGAACGGCCGGCCGATGAGCTGCAACCCCAGCGGCAGCCCCTCGCCGGAAAGGCCCGCCGGCACGGAAATGCCCGGCAGCCCGGCCATGTTCACCGTGACGGTGAAGATGTCGTTGAGATACATCTGCAACGGATCGTCGGTCATGGCGCCGAGCGGAAAGGCCGGCGACGGCGTGGCCGGAGTGAGCAGTGCGTCCACCCGCTCGAAGGCCGTATCGAAATCGCGCTTGATGAGCGTGCGCACCTTCTGCGCCTTCAGGTAATAGGCATCGTAGTAGCCCGCCGAGAGCACATAGGTGCCGATCAGAACCCGGCGCTTCACCTCCGGGCCGAAGCCTTCCGCCCGGGTCAGCTCGTACATGTCGGTGATGTTGTCCGCCTCCACGCGCAGGCCATAGCGCACGCCATCGTAGCGTGCGAGATTCGAGGAGGCCTCGGCCGGGGCGACGATGTAATAGGCCGGCAGAGCGTATTTCGTGTGCGGCAGCGACACCTCCACAATCTCGGCGCCCTGTTCCCGCAGCCATTCGGCTCCGTGCTCCCACAGACGGGAAATCTCTTCCGGCATGCCCTCCACGCGGTATTCCTTCGGGATGCCCACCTTCAGCCCGCGGATGTCACGCTCCACCGCCGCCTCGAAGTCCGGCACCTCGACATTGGCCGAGGTGGTGTCCTTCTCGTCGTGCCCGGCCATGCTCTTCAGCATGATGGCGGCATCCCGCACGGTGCGGGCGATGGGGCCGGCCTGATCCAGCGAGCTGGCGAAAGCCACCATGCCCCAGCGCGAGCAGCGGCCATAGGTGGGCTTCAGCCCCACGGTGCCTGTGAAGGCCGCCGGCTGGCGGATGGAGCCGCCGGTGTCCGACGCCGTGGCCGCCGCGCACAGGCGCGCCGCAACGGCCGCCGCCGACCCGCCGGAGGAGCCGCCGGGGGTGTAATCCTCCGCCGCGCCCTTCGGCTTCCACGGGTTCTTCACCGGGCCGTAACAGGAGGTTTCGTTGGACGAGCCCATGGCGAACTCGTCCATGTTGAGCTTTCCCAGCATGACCGCGCCGTCGCGCCACAGGTTGGCGGTGACGGTGGATTCGTAGGTGGGCTTGAAGTCCTTCAGGATCTTCGAACACGCCTGCGTGTGCACGCCCTTCGTGGCAAACAGGTCCTTCACGCCTATGGGCACGCCCTCCAGAGGCCGGGCCTCGCCCCGCGCAATGCGCGCGTCGCTCTCGCGGGCCATTTCCAACGCCTTCTCCGGCGTCTCTGCGATGTAGGCGTTGAGCGCACCGGCCCTTTCCATGGCGTCGATGTGAGCGCGAGCCAGCTCTTCGGCGGAGAACTTCTTCGCCTTCAGCCCGTCGCGCATTTCCGCCAGCGTCAGCTCGATCAGGTCGGACATGATGGAATATCCCTGAAGAACAACCTGTTGCCAGCTATCATTCAACCACTTTCGGAACCACGAAGAAATTGCCCTCACGCTTCGGCGCGTTGGCGAGGATGTCGTCCACGCAGTCGCCATCGGTCACCACGTCCGGACGCTTCTTCATGGGCATGTCCTCTACCGAGGTCATGGGCGGCACGTTTTCCGTGTCCACTTCCTCGAGCTGGCCGATCCAGTCGAGAATGGCGGAGAGTTCCTTTGCCAGCGGCTCCAGCTGCTCTTCCTCCACGCGGATGCGCGCCAGCCGCGCGATGCGGCGCACCGTTTCCGTATCCACGGACATGGGCGGTTCTCCCTGGGCGATTCTCCCGATGAACTTCATGCAGGTTCGTGGCGGCGGTGATACACCTCCGCGCGGCCGCTGGCAACCGCCCCTTCCCTTGCGCTGGCGGGCGTGGCACAAGCCCTGCATGGCACGCAGGAAGCGCAGGAGAAAGAGCACGGGCGGCGGGCTGCCAGCGAACGCGATTTCGCCGGAAGAGCTGGCGGCACGCATGGCGCCGGGCCAGAGGCTCATCGGCCTGGACGTGGGCGAGAAGACCATCGGCGTGGCGCTGTCGGACGCGTTGCTGATGACGGCGACGCCGCTGGAAACCATGCGGCGCGGGAAATTCTCCGATGACGCGAGAAAACTCGCCGAGCTGGCGGCGCGGGAAAACACGGCGGCCTTCGTCATCGGCCATCCGCTGAACATGGACGGCACCTCAGGCCCGCGGGCGCAGGCGGCCCGGGCCTTCGCGCGCAACCTCGCCCGGTTCACCGACGTGCCGGTCGTGCTGTGGGACGAGCGGTTGTCCACGGCGGGCGTGGAGCGCACACTCATTGAGGCGGACGTCTCCCGCGCCCGGCGCCGGGAGGTGGTGGACAAGCTGGCGGCCAGCTGGATCCTGCAGGGGCTGCTGGAGTTCCTGAGAAACAGGATGCGCTGAAGCGCCGCCCGACTGATTCCTGCAAGCGCATCCGACCGGCCTCCTCGCCCCTCTTCAGCAACCTGCCGACGGTCTGTTGGCGGAGCGCGGGTCATTTCGCCCGGGCCGCTGGACTTTCCGAAGAACAGGATGCAATCTGGCGCGCGTTCCTCCCGGCTCTTTTCCCTTTCCGCCCCTCTGACGGAGAAGCACCATGCATGCCGTCATCAGCGCCCTGTTGCCCGTGATGCTGCTGATTGCGTTGGGATTCGCCCTGCGCAAGGGAAACTTCATCCCGGCGGAGCAATGGCGCGGGATAGAACAGCTTTGCTACTGGATGCTGTTTCCGGCGCTGCTCATCGTTACGCTGGCACGTTCGAAGGTGAGCTTCGCCTCGCTTTCCGGCTTCGCGGTGGCGCTGTTCCTGATGGTGATCGTCCTCACCATTCTCGCCTACGCCCTGCGCGTGCCGCTGATGCGCTGGCTGGGCATGAGCGGGCCGACGTTCACCTCCGTGTTTCAGACCTCCACGCGCTGGCATGGGTTCGTGGCCTTCGCCATCGTGGAGCGGCTGTTCGGACTGGAGGGCGTGGCGATCATCGCCATCGCTTTCGCCGCCATGATTCCGTGGCTGAACGTGGCCAACGTGCTGGTGCTGGCCCTGCACGCGGGCAAAGTGAAGGCCACCCCGGCGCTGGTGGCCCGGGCGCTGCTGAAGAACCCGTTCCTGTGGGGCATCGCGCTGGGCCTGACCTGGAAGCTCTCCGGCGCGCCGGCGGAAGGGGTCGTGATGTCAACGCTGGAGCTCGTCGGGCGCGGAGCGCTGGGCATATCGCTGCTGGCGCTGGGTGCGGGCCTGAGTCTGCGCGCCCTAAAGAGCGCGCGGCGCGAGGTGCTCGTCACCATGGGCATGAAGCTGGTGCTGGCGCCGCTGCTGGCCATGGCGCTGGGAAAGGCGTTCGGCGTGACCGGCCCGCCGTTCGTCATCATGGTGGTGGCGGCGGCGGTACCGACGGCGGTGGCCGGCTACGTGCTGGCCCGGGCCATGGGCGGTGATGCGGAATTCTACGCCGCGGCGGCCACGGCGCAGGTGGTGGCCTCGTTCATCACCATGCCGCTGTTCATCACGCTGGCCTACCGACTGGCGTGATCCGGTGTGCGCTTCGTCCTATTCCGCCGCCTCGCGCGTCGGCACTTGGCGCGGCAGTTCCAGCTCGTCCCACAGGGTGTCCAGCGCCTCCACCATGGCTTCGATGTAGTCGGGCGTGTGGAACGGCCCCGGCGTGAGGCGAATGCGCTCGGTGCCCACCGGCACGGTGGGATAGTTGATGGGCTGCACGTAGATGTCGAACCGCTCCATGAGCGCGTCGGTGAGCTGCTTGCAGCGCTTGGCGTCGCCCACCATCACCGGCACGATGTGGCTGGGGGTAACGATGACAGGCAGGCGGCGGTCGATAAGCTTCTCGCGCAGCATGGCGGCGTGCTTCTGTTGCAGTTCGCGCTCGCGGGAGGAGCCCTTCAGGTGCCGCACGGAGGCCAGCGCGCCGGCGGTGAGCACCGGCGAGAGCGAGGTGGTGAAGATGAAACCCGCGGCATAGGAGCGGATGGCGTCGGTGATGTCGGCGTCCGCCGCGATGTAGCCGCCCATGATACCGAAGGCCTTGGCCAGCGTGCCCTCGATGATGTCGATACGGTCCAGCAGGCCCTCACGTTCGCACACGCCGCCGCCGCGCGGGCCATACATGCCCACCGCGTGCACCTCGTCGATGTAGGTCATGGCGTTGTATTTCTCGGCGAGGTCGCAGATCTCGGCGATGGGGGCGATGTCGCCATCCATGGAATAGACGCTCTCGAAGGCGATGAGCTTGGGCCGCTCCGGGTCGGCCTCCTTCAGCAGCTGCTCCAGGTGCTCCAGATCGTTGTGGCGGAAGATTCTCTTGTCGCCGCGCCCGTGGCGGATGCCCTCGATCATGGAGGCGTGGTTGAGCTGGTCGGAAAAGGTGATCAGCCCGGGCAGGAGTTTCGCCAGCGTGGCCAGCGTCGCCTGGTTGGCCATGTAGCCGGAGTTGAACAGCAGCGCCGCCTCCTTGTGGTGCAGGTCGGCCAGTTCCCTCTCCAGCTGCACGTGATACCACGTGGTGCCGGCGATGTTGCGGGTGCCGCCGGCGCCGGCGCCGACATCGTCCAGCGCCTCGTGCATGGCCCGCAAAACGTCCGGATGCTGGGCCATGCCCAGATAGTCGTTAGAACACCAGACGACGACTTCCTTCACGTTGCCTTCGTCATCGTAATGGAGTGAGCGGGGATACTTGCCGCATTTGCGTCTGAGCTGGGCGAAGTAGCGGTAGCGGCCTTCCTCGTGCAGTTTCTCGATGGCTTCCCGGAAGATGCGCTTGTAATCGATCCTGGCCATGACGCTCCCCACACTCTCCCTGCCGCCTCCCCGGCATAGTCTGGCGGCGCATGATCCCCGTTGCACGTGCCTGCATGATAACGATAACGTGATGCAGGCCGGCCCGGAGAGTTAATTCCACTTCATGAATAGCTTTTCAGCATCACGCAAGGCAAGCGCAAGTTGATTGCGCGGCTACATGGTTTCGGCATTGGGTAAACGGCGGGCCGTCCCGTCAGCCGGGGCGCGGGGTATCATTTTGATTTTTTAGTTCGTACTGCCAAGCGGAGCGGCCTCACTGGGCGCCGGCCAGGCGCACGGGCTTGGGCTGGCCGGAGATGAAACCGGTGCCGTCCAGCCGGTAGATGTCCTCGCGGAAGTGCACCGTGCCGTCAGGCATCGGCCAGGCGGTGAGATAGGCCCAGATGACGGCCGGCTTGTCCTCCACGTGCACGTCGATACGCTCGCCGGAGCGCACAACCTGCTCGATGCGCGCCCTGTCCCACCCGGGCGTGCCGCGCAGGATCCACTCGGTGAGCACGTGCACCCGCTCCACCCGCACACAGCCGGAGGAAAAGTAGCGCTCCGATTCGGTGAACAGGTTCTTCGTCGGGGTGTCGTGCATATAGACGGCATAGGGGTTGGGGAAGTTGATCTTGACCGTGGCCATGGCGTTGTCGTCGCCCGGATCCTGGCGAAAGACGTAGCGCCGGATGTTGATGTTCGGCCAGGGCAGTGTGTCCGGATCCACCTCCGGACCATTGAAGCCGTCGAAGATGCGGATGCGCTGGCGCTGGAGAAAGCGCTTCGGGTTGCCGCTCTTCATGGCCTGGGGAATGATGTCGCGCCGGACGATGGAGCGCGGCGCCGTCCAGTAGGGATTGAAATTGAGTTCGCTCACCTTCGAGATGAGCGCCGGCGAGGGCCTGTCCGGCATGCCGACGATGCAGTTGTGGCGGGAATAGACCTGTCCGTCCTCCACCGCGTCGATCTGGATGGCAGGAATGTTCACCAGAATATAGCGGCGCCGGATGCCGCCAACGGCCCATTCCGCCCGCGGCTGGTTGGCCAGCAAGGTGTCCAGCCGGCGCTCCGCCGGCACGTTCAGCTCACGCAGGGTGGCGGCGTCCACATGCCCGGTGGGGCGCAGGCCGTGGCTGCGCTGGAAGGTCATGACGGCGCGCGCCACCTGCTTGTCGTATCGCCTGCCCCGTTCCGCCTCAGGCGGCAGATATCCTTCCATCACCAGCCGGCGGCGCAGCAGGCGCACCACCTTGTTGCGCGAGCCGGCCACCAGGATGCGACGCAGCCGAGGCAGCTGCGGCCAGCCGCCGGCGCGCACGATCATCTCGTAGCGCAGGATGGCCTCGTCCATGAGCCGCGGCGTTTGTGCGGACACCATGGGCGGCATACCGGAACGGAGGCCGAACAGCTCCGTCTTCGTCGGCGGCGCCAGCATGCGGCGGTTGAAATTGGAAACCTTGCGCGCCGCCATTGCCGGCAGCGACAGGCTCATGGCCGCGCCGGCCGCCAGCATTCCCAGCATTTCCCTGCGTGAAAAAGGCATGTCGCTTTCCGTCCGTTGCGCACGATGTCTTTTCGAGAACGAATTCCCTGCCGCGTCCTTCTATCATACGGCGGCGGCCGGCTGAATCACGTTCACCTCACATTTCCGCGCGCCGAATCATGCAGACGGATTGTGGCAGGAAATCAGCCCTTCGGCGCCACGCAGATCTTTCCCCGCATCGCCGCCTGCATCGTCTTGAGCGTCAGCCAGGCGATCAGCAGCGTCAGCGCCGCCAGCATGATCAGCGCCAGCCAGTGGAAAAAGGCGCCGCCCACCTTCTCCGCCATGGTGAAGGTGGCCACCGTCACGGCCGCGGAAGGGAACGAGTAGGCCCACCAGGACAGGAAGAACGGCAGCCGGGCGAAGCGCGGGAATTCGACCAGAAGCAGCAGCGTGAAGAACAGCGCGAGGTAGTAGAGAATGCGGGCGAAGGCGTCCACCTGCCCGCCGTTCAGCCCCTCGTAGGCGAGAAAGCCCACCGCCGGCGGCGCAATCAGGATGAACAGCGTGGGCAGCAGGTTTGGCGGCAGCGGGTCGTGGAACAGGATGCGGTAGAAGACGATGACCAGCAGGATGACCCAGAAGGAGATGCCCACGGCGAAGAAGAACCACGAAAGCTCCGTCTGCCCCAGCTGCACGCCGGCCAGCGGCGCCACCACGTTGCCCACCGCGGGAATGAACCAGGCCGGGTTGATGTGCCCCAGCTGGAAGTGTTCCCTGTGCACCCAGCCGCGCACAATGTGCAGGGTGAGGATGAGGTGCAGCGCCGCGCCGACACCCCACAGGCCCGCGCCCAGCGCCGGCCACAGCGGCAGCATGCATACCGCCAGCAGCAGCAGCGAAATGGAAATGGTGGGCACGAAGGCGCTCATGACCGGGTGGTTCAGCTCGTTGTGCACCGCCTGCGGCCAGCGCAGCGCCTTGGCCAGATAGGCGGCCAGCAGAACGACGAACAGGGCGAGCGTGAACAGCCCCAGCGCATGAGATATCATCACCGGCCAGTCCAGCATCACGGCGACCTTGCGCCAGGCCAGCGTCAGGCCGGACAGGCCCATGGTGACGGCGAAAAAGGAAACGGGAAAGAATTGCAGCCGCGAGCCCCGTGCCGCCTGCGGCTCACCAGCCTCTGCGGAAGTGGAGGCCTGTTGCGTGCTCATGACATGATCTCCCTGATGCTCTGGAAAAAACCAGCCACCCACCATACCCGACGGGAATAGTCGGATTACATGCCTCAAATGTGGTTCGCCCGCCAGCGCCATCAAAGGGCTGCGGCAATTTGTTCGAATTGGCCCATTCGGACTGGCGCTCAGGAGCCGCCGGCCGGGGCGGTATGGTTCCGCAGCCACTCGAGATAGGGTGCGTTCACGTGTTCCACCGGCAGGCGCAGGATGGCCGGTACCTCGTAAGGGTGCAGCGTGGCGATGCGCGCTTCCGCCGAATCCGCCCGTTCCGGCGCGGTCTTGAAGATGACGGCCACCTCCTCGTCGTATTCCAGCCGGCCCTGCCACTCGTAGATGGAGCGCATGCCGGGAAAGATGTTCGCGCACGCGGCCAGCCGCTCCTTCACCAGCGCCTCGCCGATCCGCCGCGCGCTGTCCATGTCCGGCAATGTGGTGTAGATGAACACGGCCGTCGCCTCGCTCATGTCTTCCACCTCCCTGTTCGTCCTGCTATCATCCCATAATGTACCGCCCACCGCCCCGCGCCCCCTCCCAACCACCCAATAGTGTGCCTGACAAGGGTGTTTGGGAGGGGGCGCGGGGCGTCATATTGAAATTCCCGTTCAGAAGGTAACACCACAACGAAGGAACGAGCCATGCGGCGCATACCGGCCACGGTCATCACAGGCTTCCTGGGCGCGGGCAAGACGACGCTCATCCGCCACCTGCTGGAGAACGCCAACGGCAGGCGCATCGCGCTGATCGTGAACGAGTTCGGCGATGTGGGGGTGGACGGCGAGCTGCTGCGCGGCTGTGGCGATGCCAACTGCACCGCCGAGCTGGAAGACGGCGATATCGTGGAGCTGGCCAACGGCTGCATCTGCTGCACGGTGGCGGACGAGTTCATCCCCACCATGACGGCGCTGCTGAA
>JALUAB010000244.1 GCA_027051195.1 Hyphomicrobiales bacterium | reverse complement strand
CGGAACGGATTCTGCGGCACGGGGCCGCGTTTCCCTGGCGGGAGCGGAGCTGATGGGCGGCAAGCTGGTGGGCATTCTCGTCATGGCGCTGGCGGCCCTGTTCGCGTGGAAATGGCTGCGCGCGCAGCAGACAGGCGGCGCCCGGCCACCGGCGACACGCGACGAAGCCCGCAATCCTGGTGACCGCGCAGACGAGGACGTCATCACACTGGAGCGCGACCCTGAAACCGGCGTCTATCGCCCCGGCGGCGAGCGCAAGAACGAGAACGACAGGAGCTGAACGCCCATGCAGGAGCGGCAACGGCGCGAGCTGAATCCCAAAAAGTCCTTCCAGGATCTCATTCTGGTGCTGCACGACTACTGGGCGGCGCAGGGCTGCGTCATCCTGCAGCCCTACGACAAGGAAGTGGGCGCGGGCACCTTTCACCCGGCCACGACGTTGCGCGCCATCGGCCCGTTGCCGTGGCGGGCGGCCTATGTGCAGCCCTGCCGCCGGCCGACGGACGGGCGCTACGGCGAGAACCCCAACCGGTTGCAGCACTACTACCAGTACCAGGTGATCCTGAAACCCTCGCCCGATAACCTGCAGGAGCTGTATCTCGGCTCGCTGTATGCCATCGGCATCGACCCGCACGTGCACGACATCCGCTTCGTGGAGGACGACTGGGAAAGTCCCACGCTGGGCGCCTGGGGGCTGGGGTGGGAAGTCTGGTGCGACGGCATGGAGGTGAGCCAGTTCACCTATTTCCAGCAGGTGGGCGGCATGGACTGCGACCCCGTCTCCGGCGAGCTGACCTACGGGCTGGAGCGGCTGGCCATGTATGTGCAGGGCGTGGACAACGTGTTCGACCTCAACTTCAACGGGCTGGAAGGCGCGGAGAAGGTTACCTACGGCGACGTGTTCCTGCAGGCGGAGCAGGAATATTCGCGCTACAACTTCGAATATGCCGATACGGAGATGCTTTTCCGACACTTCGAGGATCACGAACGCGAATGCCACCGGCTGCTGGAGGAAGGGCGGCAGGAAAACGGGGCGCACCTGCTGGCGCAACCGGCGTATGACCAGTGCATCGCGGCCTCGCACGTGTTCAACCTGCTGGACGCGCGCGGTGTCATCTCTCCCACGGAGCGGCAGGCCTATATCCTGCGCGTGCGCAGGATGGCACAAGGGTGCTGCGAGGCCTGGGCCACGACGGAAGCCGGCGGCGGCAAGCGGGCCGGGGCCTGAGAAACAAGCGACGTTTCAATCCGGGAGGAGGACAATCATGAGCGGCAAGTGCGATCCGGTCATCGCGGCGAAGCGCGCCTTTCCGGTGAAGGTGAAGAAGGGCGAGACCTACTGGTGGTGCGCCTGCGGGCGTTCCAAGGAGCAGCCGTTCTGCGACGGCTCGCACGAGGGCACGGGCTGCGAACCGCTGGAGTGGACGGCGGAAGAGGACGGCACGGTGCTCTTCTGCGGCTGCAAGCACACGAAGACGCCGCCCATCTGCGACCAGACCCACCGGAAGCTGTAAGGTGTTCCCCACTTCCCCCGCCCGGCGCCAAACAAGGGTTGGACGCGGGCGCGGGGCGTTGATATGGAAGGGCCGGAACCTTCCGGCACGGGGAATCGATTCATGCCCGAACTGCTGCTCGAGCTGTTTTCCGAGGAAATTCCCGCGCGCATGCAGGTGCGCGCGGCAGAGGACCTGAAGCG
>JALUAB010000243.1 GCA_027051195.1 Hyphomicrobiales bacterium | reverse complement strand
CGCATCCCCCGCATTGCCGCCCAGGCCGGTGCCCAGCGCCCAGCTTTCCGGCGTCGGCAGGGCCGCCAGAAATCCGCTCGCCGCCAGCACCGCCGCCACCAGCCACACCAGACGGTAATGCGGTTTCGCCACCGGCCGGAAGGCGAGCCAGCGCACACCCCAGATCACCAGCACCGCCACCGGCACCAGCGCCGCCAGCCCCAGCTGCGCCAGCATCAGGTCGGCCACCACCGCTCCGGGCCAGCCGAGCCAGTTGTGAATCTCGCCTTCCACCGCTCTGTCAAGCGACGGATCGGTGATCGACCAGGAAGCCAGCGCCAGCGTCAGCAGCCCCGCCGTCGCCAGCAGGGAAAGGCCCGCGACTTCCATCAGCCGCCGGCGCAGGAAGCGCTTCAGCGCCACCGGCACGAGGGCTTCTTCTGCATTGGAAACGGGTGTGGCCATGAATGTGCGGATTTCCGGTTCTCTTGCGCGATTGCACCTTTGTCTCAAACTCGCGCATCGGGGTTAAGAGCCGCTTAATCCGCACCCCGTGCCACCAGCGTTGCGCACATACTTGCGATGCCGCCGGCGGCGGCATATACCCGCTCAGCAGCGAGTCTCCGGCAGCAGCGGGAAGGATGGAGCCATGAGCCAGAACAAGCCGCGCGTGTTTTCCGGCGTGCAGCCCACCGGCAATCTGCACCTTGGCAACTATCTCGGCGCCATCGTGCGCTTCGTCGATCTGCAGAAAGACCATGAGTGCATCTATTGCGTGGTGGACATGCACGCCATCACCGTCTGGCAGGACCCCGGGGAGCTGATGCGCAGCACCCGCGAGGTCACCGCCGCCTTCCTCGCCGCCGGCATCGACGCGGAGAAGCACATTGTTTTCAATCAGTCGCGCGTCTCGCAGCATGCGGAACTGGCCTGGGTGCTCAACTGCGTGGCCCGCATCGGCTGGCTCAACCGCATGACGCAGTTCAAGGAAAAGGCCGGCAAGAACCGCGAGAAGGCCTCCGTGGGGCTTTACGACTACCCCGTGCTCATGGCCGCGGACATCCTCGCCTACCATGCCGAAAGGGTGCCGGTGGGCGAGGACCAGAAGCAACACCTGGAGCTCACCCGCGACATCGCCCAGAAGTTCAACAACGACTACGCCGAACGCATCGCCGATCTGGGCCTGGCGCGCACGCAGGACGGCGGCTTCTTCCCGCTGCCCGAGCCGCTGATTCAGGGCCCGGCCACGCGCGTGATGAGCCTGCGCGACGGCACGAAGAAGATGTCCAAATCCGACCCGTCGGATTATTCCCGCATCAATCTTTCCGACGATGCCGACACCATCGCGAAGAAGATCAGGAAGGCGAAGACCGACCCCGAACCGTTGCCCGAAACGGTGGAGGGCCTCGCCGGTCGGCCGGAGGCGGCCAATCTCGTGGGTATTTACGCCGCGCTCGCCGGTATGTCCAAGGAGGATGTGCTGAAGGAGTTCGGCGGCAAGGGCTTCGCCGAGTTCAAACCGGCCCTGGCCGACCTGGTGGTGGAGAAGCTGGCCCCGGTGAACGCCGAGATGAAACGCCTGCTGGGAGACGTGGACTACATCGACTCCGTGCTGCGCGACGGCGCCGAGCGGGCGCGTGACATCGCCGCGCCCATCTACGACGACGTGAGGAAGATCGTCGGTTTCCTCGGCTGAACGCCTGTCGTGCCGTTCACACTA
>JALUAB010000242.1 GCA_027051195.1 Hyphomicrobiales bacterium | reverse complement strand
GCCGACGCCTTCACCTTCGTGCCCCTGTTCTCCATGGCCGCGCTCACGCGCTCCGTCGTCGTTCCGCTGGCCGTGGCGCACGGCGTGCTGGCCGCGGAGGAGGCGTGGGAGGCGGCGATACTGGAGGAGCGTTGGAACGCAGAGCTGTGGGGCGAGGACGAGCAGGCTGCCCGCAATCAGGCGGTCCGCCGCGGCGAGTTTCTCGCCGCCGCCCGCTTCCTGTCGCTGATCTCGGCGGAGGCGCCATGCTGAGCCGCCGCCGGAAAGCCCGCATCCGGCGCATCGCGCGCCTCTACGGCGCCTTCCTGCGCGATTTCCTGCGCGCCCTGTTCGAGCCGAAACTCGAGCACTACGCTGCCAGCCTCAGCTTCAGCACCCTGTTTTCCATCGTGCCGCTGCTGGCCATCCTCATTTCCATCTTCACCGCGCTGCCCGAGTTCGAACGCCTGCGCGATGCGCTGGAGCATTTCCTGCGCGCCAACCTGCCGCTCACCGACCCGGCGCTTGTGGTGGACGCCATCGACCGTTTCGTCGCCAACACCGGCAAGCTGGGGCTGCTGGGCGTGGCCTGGATGATGCTGGCCGCCTACATGTTCTCCCGCACGCTGGACTACATCGTGCAGGATGTCTGCCACGCACCGCAGCGCAGCATCTGGAAGGCGTTGTTCACCTATGCCGGGCTGGCCTTGTCCGTGCCCGTGCTGGCGGCGCTGGCCTATGGCGCGCAGGCGCAAATGGCGGCATGGCTGGGGAGCTTGCCCGGCGTCTCGCTGCTGCACTGGGGCATCTCGCTGCTGCTTGCCTGGGGCATCTTCTGGTTGTTCTACCAGTTCGCTCCCAACCGCCGCATCACCCCTTCCGCCGCCGCTGTCAGCAGTTTCATCGTCGCCCTCATCTGGATGATATCCCGCGACCTGTTCCTGCTCTACGCCGCCTGGGCCCCCACCTATGCCACCATCTACGGCGTCATCGCCACGCTCATTCTGTTTCTGTGGTGGATCTATATTTCCTGGGCCATTCTCGTGCACGGCCTGCGCTTCTGTATTCTGTTGCAAAGCGACGCCAATGGTCAGGCGGAAGCCCGCACCTCGCGCAAGGTGGCGTAGAGCGAGCTGGCGAGAATGATGCCGATGCCGAGAAGCGTAAGCCCGTCCGGCAACTCGCCGAATGCGAGCCAGCCCGCCAGCACCCCCCAGACGATGATGGAATAGCGCCAGGGCGCCGTTTTCGGCAGCGGTGCGGCGCGCACCGCCAGCACCAGCATCAGGATGGCCGCAGACAGCAGCAATGCCGCCAGTGCCAACCCGGCCCAGTCGCCCCCCTTCATAGGTGCACTGCCTTCCGCCAGCCACCAGAATGCGGCCACCGCCTGAACCATAAGCATGTTGGCCAGCGTCACCACCAGCGCCGGCGCCTCTGGCGGAATGGCGCGGGTGGAAACGTCCCGCGCCGCGATGCCCAGTGTTGCCAGTAGGGCCAGCAGGCTCCAGGCGTTGAATCCTTCCGGCCCGGGACGCACCACGATGATCGCGCCGATGAGCCCTGCCGCCACCGCCAGCATGTCCGCCGTCCGGAAGCGCTCGCCCAGCCGCCGCGCCGCCAGCGGCAGGATGAACAGCGGCGCCAGGTTGATGATGGCCAGGATGTTGGCGATGGGCATGTGCATCAGCGCCGTGAGATAGGCGAAGGTGACGAACGTGTCCCAGCCGGAGCGCA
>JALUAB010000241.1 GCA_027051195.1 Hyphomicrobiales bacterium | reverse complement strand
GGCCGCATTCCCGCTCATGCCACCATCCCCCTCGCTGCCGATGCGCGCCTTTCCATCATCGAGACGCCATTAACCTCTGCGACAGGCCCGGATCTCACTACTGCGTCATGCCCGGAGCCCAACACCACGTCATGCCCGGGCTTGTCCCGGGCATCCAGGGGCCGCAGGCTCATGCGTGCATGATGGGTAGATGCGTTGGCAATACCGGGCTGGGCAGAGACACACCCCCCTCGGCGTGAGCAGTACTCAAGCCGCGCAAAATCCCCTCTGGAGCAGGCCGCCCTGGATTGCCGGGACAGGCCCGGCAATGACGGGTGGGAGGAACGGCCGGTGTGGAGGACACAACCAACACTCCTGCTCATGCCGCCACCTCCTCGACGATGGACAGGAACAGCGGCAGGCACTCCTCGCCGCCGTGCAGCGCCTCCACGCGGTCTTCCGGGTGCGGCATCATGCCGATGACGTTGCCCCGTTCGTTCATCACCCCGGCGATGTCGTTGATGGAGCCGTTCGGGTTCGTCCCCTCGGCGTAGCGGAAGACGACGCGCCCCTCGCCCTCCAGCCGCTTGAGCGTTTCCTCATCAGCGAAATAGTTGCCATCATGATGGGCCACGGGGCAGGGCAGAATGTCGCCTTTCTTCAGCCGGTTGGTGAAGAAGGTGGAATCGTTTTCCACGCTGAGCTTCACCGTCCTGCAAACGAACTTCAGCCCTGCGTTGCGCATGAGCGCACCGGGCAGCAGCCGCGCCTCGGTGAGGATCTGAAACCCGTTGCACACGCCAAGCACCTTCACGCCCTTCTCCGCCGCCGCGACGACCGCCCGCATGATGGGCGAGCGCGCCGCGATGGCCCCGGCCCGCAGGTAGTCGCCATAGGAGAAGCCGCCCGGAATGACCACGAGATCGACGCCGGCGGGCAGCTCCGTGTCCGTGTGCCAGGCCACGTGGGGTTTGCGCCCGCTGGCCAGCTCCAGCGCGCGGATCATGTCGTGCTCGCGGTTGATGCCGGGAAAAAGTACGACTGCCGATTTCATGAAACGCCCCCTAGGCCATGTGGGCGAATTGAACGAATTGGGATTTTTGGCGATTTTCGAGCGAAAATTGATGCCCCCTTTCGCAGGAATAGCAGCGCTATTTCAAGAAAGGGGGCGCAATTTGCAGCCGAAAAGCGCCAAACAAGACCTTTCGGGCAATTCGTCCGCATGGCCTAGCCCTCGATCTCGATCTCGTAGTCCTCGATGACGGTGTTGGCGAGCAGCTTCTCGCACATTTCCCGCACCGTTGCGCGCGCCTTCTCCGCGTCCGTCTCGTCAAGCTCCAGCGTGATGAGCTTGCCCTGCCGCACCTCGCCGACGCCGGAAAAGCCCAGCGCGGCAAGGGCGTGCGCGATGGCCTTGCCCTGCGGGTCCAGCACCGCCGGCCGCAGCATGATCTTCACGATGGCCTTCATGGAACCGCCGCCTCCTGCCCGGATGTTGGGTTTGCGTGCGAATTAGCAGATTCCCCGCACGGATGCACCACCCGCCGCACCACTGTGGACAATTCGGCGCAGGGAAGCATTTCGGGTCAGCGGCGCTTCAATGCAAGAAGAGCCCCGCGCCCCCACCCAACCTCTTGCGCACCATATCGGGAGGTTGGGTGGGGGCGCGGGGCTCTTCTTGCATTGAAGCGCCGCTGACCCGAAATGCTTCCCTGCGCCGAATTGTCCACAGTGGTGC
>JALUAB010000240.1 GCA_027051195.1 Hyphomicrobiales bacterium | reverse complement strand
GCGCTTCAGCGCAAAAAGCCCCGCGACCCCGGCCAACCACTTGCCTATCATATCGGGTGGTTGGGCGGGGGCGCGGGGCGGTGGGTGGTCAGCGCTTCAGCGCAAATGAAATGGTACGGGCGGAGGGACTCGAACCCTCACGGCCTTGCGGCCTGCGGATTTTAAGTCCGCTGCGTCTGCCAGTTCCGCCACGCCCGCATGCACCCTGTGGACAAGCGCTCTCGCCGGAAGCGATTCCCTGTGTTATGGTCAACGGGAAGCATGGCCGGCGGAAAAGTCATGCAACAATCGAAGTCAACAGACAAGAACAGGGGGGAGGCAGGAAAAATGGCGGATAGACAGCCAAACCTGCAGGACACGTTCCTCAACCACATCCGCAAGAACAAGGTGCCGGTCACGGTGTTTCTGGTCAACGGGGTGAAGCTGCAGGGCGTCATCACCTGGTTCGACAATTTCTGCGTATTGCTGAAGCGCGACGGCCACCCGCAGCTCGTTTACAAGCACGCCATCTCGACAGTGATGCCGCAAGCCCCCATATCCCTGCACGAGGAAAGCGGCGAGGAATAACCGCATGAAGGCAGTTGGCGGCCCCGCGCACGGGGCGACATGACATGAGCAGGCAATCCCGGCGTCGCAAGCAGTCGGCGCGCAACGAAATCACCTTCCAGGTGGAGGAGAGGAAGCCCACCCGCGCCTTCGTCATCCACCCGGACATCATCGGCCAGGCGCCCGCCCCGGAGCGGGACATGCCCGCCCCCTCCCCCACCTCGCGTTCGCCGCGGCGCCGGCTGGAGGAAGCCCTGTCGCTGGCCGCGGCCATCGATCTGGAGATCGTGGGTCACGCCATCGCGCCGGTGCGCAAGGTCGCGCCCGCCACCCTGTTTGGTCCCGGCAAGGTGGAGGAACTGGCGGCCGACATCGCCGCTGCCGATGCCGAGCTGGTGATCGTGAACAGCCACCTCTCCCCCGGTCAGCAGCGCAACCTGGAAAAGGCGTGGAACGCCAAGGTCATCGACCGCACCGGATTGATTCTGGAAATCTTCGGCCGCCGCGCCAGTACGAAGGAAGGCCGCCTGCAGGTGGAACTGGCGCACCTGGAGTATCAGCGCACGCGGCTGGTGCGTTCGTGGACGCACCTGGAGCGTCAGCGCGGCGGTGCCGGCTTCATGGGCGGTCCCGGCGAAACGCAGCTGGAGATCGACCGGCGGATTCTCAAGGATCGCATCGCCCGCATCCGCCGCCAGCTGGAGGATGTGAAGCGCACCCGCGAGCTGCACCGCAAGACGCGCCGCAAGACCCCCTGGCCCATCGTGGCGCTGGCCGGCTACACGAATACCGGCAAGTCCACCCTGTTCAACCGGCTCACGAAAGCGCGGGTGCTGGCGAAGGATCAGCTGTTCGCCACGCTCGACCCGACCATGCGTCTCATTCGCCTGCCCTCGGGGCGCGAGGTGGTGCTGTCCGATACCGTGGGGTTCATTTCCGACCTGCCCACAGCGCTGGTGGCCGCTTTTCGCGCCACTCTGGAAGAGGTTGTGGAGGCCGATCTGATTCTGCACGTGCGCGACATGCGCGACCCGGAAGAGGCCGGGGCGCAGGCCGAGGACGTGAAAAAGGTGCTGTCCGAGCTGGGCATTTGCGAGGAAAAGCCCGTCATCGAGGTGTGGAACAAGGCCGACCTATGGAGCGCCGAGCAGCGCCGGGCCCTGCGGGCGCGCGCCGCCCGGCGCGATGATGTGGCCGTCACCTCCGCCATCACCGGCGAAGGCCTGGAAGAGCTGCGCGCCCTTGTCGCCGAAAGACTGGCGTCGAAAGCGGCGGTGCGGAAACTCCGCCTCACCCACGCCGAGGGCGAGCACCTCGCCTGGTGCTACCGCCACACGGAGGTGCTCTCCCGCGCCGATGACGAAGAGGGCATTACGCTCACCCTGCGCCTGCCACCGGCGGCACTCTCCCGCGCCGAGAAACGTTTCGGCGCACGGTTGCGGCGGGAGACGGCCGCGGACGAATCGGCCCGGCTGGCGGCGGAATAGGAAAGGCCTCAGGCGCCGTTGCCGCGGATGGGCGGGGCGAACTGCAACGCCATGTCCCACGGCAGGAAGATCCACGTGTCCTGCGAGACTTCCGTGATGAAGGTGTCCACCAGCTCCACCCCCGCCGGTTTGGCATAGACGCAGGCGTAATGCGCCTCCGGCAGCATTGCCCGAACGGCACGGATGGTATTGCCGGTATCCACCAGATCGTCCACCACCAACAGCCCCCCGCCCTTTTCCGCCAGGTATTTCCCCGCCGGCTCCTTGAGCAGTTCCAGCTCGCCCTGCCGGCCATAATCGTAGGAGGCGATCCCGATGGTTTCCACCTCGCGGAGCTCCAGCTCCCGCGCCACGATGGCCGCCGGCACCAGCCCGCCGCGGGTGATGGCCAGAATGGCCGAAAACGGCCCCTGCTCCGCCAGCCGCCACGCCAGCGCCCGCGCATCGCGATGAAACTGATCCCAGGAAACCGGAAAGCCCTTGCGATAGCGCTCGTCCAGATCCGGCCCGTTCGTGGCCCCGTCTGTCATCGTGCACCTCCCTGCCCCGCTGAATGTCCCGGCCCGCACCATAGCCGCCGCGCCAGTGCGCGCAAGCGGGTTTGACCCCGGTCAATGCGCGCCACTCCCGCCATATGGCATGGCATCCCGCAGCCGGGGCGGGAGATGCGGTCATGATCCTGAAGGACGTCATGAGAACGTTCGCGCCGCCCCCATTGCGGCGCATCGCGGAGGACGGCCCGCGCGCCCTGCTGCCGCCGCCGGCGCTGCTGCGCCGCCTGCCGCCGCCGCTCCTGCCCATTCAGCCGCTGCTGCACCGCATCGTCACGGACATCGCGCGGTGCCACCCGCGCCTGTTCACACGGCTGGGGGACAGCGCCCTGCGGCGCTTCCTGGTAGACGTGGAAGAACTGCCCTTCGTTCTGCTGTTGCAACCGAATCCCGCGGAGCCACGCTTCACGGCACATCACCGCCACCGCGTGCCCGCGCACGACGTGCGCATCGCCGGCACTTTCGAGGCCCTGTTCCGCCTGCTCGATTCGGAAGCCGATTCCGACGCCCTGTTTTTCTCCCGCGAGATCGTGGTGGAGGGCGACACCGAGGCCATCGTGGCGCTTCGCAACGCCATCGATGATCTCGAAGGGCCACTGACGGAGGACATCGCCGCCGCCTTCGGCCCGCTGGCGGGCATCCTGCGGCGTCTGCTGGCGGCGTTGCGTACCATCTTCGGGGAGAAAGGATCATGAGCGGGAACGCGGCGCACGCCGGGGGCTTTCGGCCGGAACTGGTCTGTCCCGCGGGCACCCCGGCGGGCCTGCGCACCGCCGTGGAGGCCGGCGCCGACGCCGTCTATTGTGGCTACATCGGCCCCACCAACGCCCGGAATTTCCCGGGGCTGAACTTCACCCGCGAGGAAATGGCGGAGGCAATCGACTACGCCCACGCCAGAGGCGCGAAGGTTCTGGTGACGGTGAACTCCTTCCCACCCGCCGGCCGCTTCGAGGAATGGCGCCGCGCGGTGGACGACGCCGTGGCCGCCGGCGCCGACGCGCTCATCCTCTGCGACATCGGCGTGCTGGAATACGCCGCCGAAGCCCACCCCGGCCAGCGCCTGCATCTTTCGGTGCAAGCCGGTGCCTCCTCGCCCGAGGCCATCCGCTGGTATGTTCACGAATTCGGCGTGAAGCGCGTGGTGCTGCCGCGCATCCTCACGGTGGCGGAAATCCGCCGCGTGCAGGAGGCCGTGCCTTGCGAGATAGAGGCCTTCGTGTTCGGCAACATCGGCATGATGGCGGAAGGCCGCTGCGCGCTCTCCAACTACGCCACCGGCCGCTCCACCAACATGGATGGCGTCTGCTCTCCGGCCGACCAGGTGAGCTATCGGAAAGACGCGCAGGGCAACCTGAACAGCCGGCTCGGCGATTTTACCATCGACCGTTACGGGCCGGACGAGAACGCCGGCTATCCCACCATCTGCAAGGGGCGTTACAACACCCCTGTTGGCCGCTGCAAATACGTGTTCGAGGAGCCGCGCAGTCTGAACCTGGTGCCGCTGCTGCCGGATCTGGTGGCGGCCGGCGTCACGGCGCTGAAGATAGAGGGGCGTCAGCGTTCCCGGGCTTACGTGAAGGCCGTTGTTTCCGCCTTCCGTCGGGCGCTGGACGATCTGGCCGCCGGCGGCACGCCGGACATCGCGGCGCTCTCGGCGCTGGCGGAAGGCCGGCGCACCACCACCGGCGCCTTCGGCTCGAAGGCGTGGCGCTGAGACGTGAAGGCATGGAGATGAATTGCGCATACCGCCCCGCGCCCCAACAGATTCCAACACGTCATTCCGGCAAAAGCCGGAATCTCCAGCTGCAAGCGCATGAGGACGCGGCATGATACCCCGGCTTTCGCCGGGGTGACAGTGAATATGCGGGACGCGGGGTGATGGGTGGCTCCTCATGGAAAAGGGAGAACCGGCATGGACATCGTGATGGGACCGGTGCTTTTCAACTGGCCGGCGGAACAATGGCGCGATTTCTGGTTCCGCATCGCCGACGAGGCGCCGGTGCAGCGTGCCGTCATCGGCGAGGTGGTGTGCGCCAAGCGCGCGCCGCTCTACTTCGACCTGCTGGACGAGGTCATCGAACGCCTGCAAGCAGGCGGCAAACAGGTGGCGCTGGCCACGCTGGCGGAGGTGATGAGCGACGTCGACCGCCGCACCATGGCGCAGGTGGTGGAAATGGCCGAAATGGCGGAGATCGAGATCAATGACGTCTCCGCCCTGTGGCTGCTGGAAGGAAAGCCCTTCGCCGTCGGCCCATACATGAACGTCTACAACGAACGCACGCTCGGCCATTTGATGAAGAAGGGCGCGCGCCGTTTCGCCCTGCCGGTGGAGCTGCCGGCGCGTTCGCTGGCCGTCATGGCCGCGGCGGCCACGGAACACGGTGCGGAAACGGAAGTGCACGCCTGGGGCCGCGCGCCACTGGCTCTGTCGGCGCGCTGCTATCACGCTCGTGCGCACGGGCGCACGAAGGATTCCTGTCAATACGTGTGCGAGGAAGACCCCGACGGCATGGAGGTGCGCACCCTGGATGGCCGTCCTTTCCTCGCCGTCAACGGTATCCAGACGCTCTCATATGGATGCGTGGACCTTTCCACCCGGGTGAAGGAACTGAGGGGGCTGGGCGTTTCCGCCTTGCGCCTCTCGCCGCATTCGGTGGACATGGTGCAGGTGGCGCGGATCTTCGCCGATGCAGCGGCGGAACGCATTTCCGGCGAAGAGGCGCACGCGCGGCTGAACGAGGCGGGCCTGCCCCTGCCCGCCGCCAACGGCTTCTTCCACGCCCGCGCAGGCCACGAGTGGGTGGCCTGAACACGGTGCCTTTCCGCATTTCAGCGGCGCCGCCCGGCGTGCCGCCCCTGCTGGTGCATGGCCCTGCGCTCGGCATGCTGCGCCCGCCGCATTCTGCCGGCGCGGGTATCCGCCAGCAGCCGCTGCCCCAGAGGGGTTGCGTAATACCCCTTGAGCGCGAACGGCGCCAGTAACGTCGTGACCGCGATAACGAGAATCAGCGCCGCGTACAGCTCGTTGTCGAGAATGCCGGACACCCGCCCCAGCTCGGCAAAGATGAGCCCCACCTCCCCACGCGGAATCATCGCCAGCCCCACCGCCACGCGGCTTTCCAGCGGCTCGCGGATGAACATCGCGCCCAGCATCTTGCCCGCCACCGCCACCAGCAGCAGCCCGCCGAACAGGATCCAGATGCGCGGCTCGCCCCAGGCGATTTCACGCAGGTTCAGCGACAGCCCGACAAAGACAAAGAAGATGGGCGTGAACAGATGCACGATGGGCCGGATCTGCTCCTCCACCCGCCGCGAGAAGGCGATGTCCGACCGCAGCGCCACGCCGAACGGCAGAAAGAAACGGCGCGACAGCGCCAGCCCCGCGGCGAACCCACCGAGGATCTGCGGTGCTCCCGCCAGATGCGCAAGCCACGCGAAGAACAGAACCAGCGCCGTGATCGTGGTGGGGATGAGGCCGGGAATGTCCGACTTCTCGTCCACCCGGCGGATGAAGGCGGACATCAGCCGCGCCACCAGCGGCGCCAGCACGAAGAAGATGCCGATGAACAGCGCCACCCGCCCGGTATTGGCGAGGCTCACGCCGTTGGGGTTGGCGCTGTATTCGTGCAGCAGCGCCAGCAGCAGCACGCCCAGCACGTCATCGATGACCGCCGCCCCCACCACGATGACGCCCTCGCGGCTCTGTTGCGCCTTGAGATCGGAGAGCACCCGCACGGTGATGCCGATGCTGGTGGCCGTGAGCGTGCCACCGAGGAACAGCGACGGCAAAAGCCCCAGCCCCAGCACCTGATGCGCGAACAGGTAGCCGAACACGAACGGCAGCACGAAGCCCCCGATGGCGACGATGGTGGAGGCCACCCCGGCGTTCACCAGCCGCCGCGGGTCGGTTTCCATGCCCACTTCGAACAACAGCAGGATGACGCCGATTTCCGCCAGCAGGCGAATGGCCTCCGTCGGCTCCATCCAGCCGAACAATGACGGCCCCAACACCACGCCCGCAAGCAGTTCGCCGATGACCGCCGGCGACCCGAGGCGCACCGCCACCTCGGCCAGAATCCGGGCGGTGACGAGAATGAGCAGCAGATTGAACAGAAAGTCGCCGGTACCGTTTTCCATCACCGCGGCCCTCCCCTGTCCCGGGCCAGCTTAGCCGATGGACGGAGCACGGCAAGCGCATTGCGTCACGAAAAACGCGACAGGAGTTGGAAATATCATTCCCACACTTTAAGAATTAATGGCAAGATACTGATAAAAGGTTTTTTCAGGATCATGGGAACATGGGCAGCTGGGTCAGCCCCGTCGTCTCGGGAAACCCGAACATCAGGTTGAAGTTCTGCAATGCCTGCCCGGAGGAACCCTTCACCAGATTGTCTATGGCCGCGATCACGATGGCCCGGCCGGGAATGCGGTCTGCCCGCACCGCCAGCACGCAGTCGTTGGAGCCGCGCACGTGCTGGGTGGCGGGCAGCATGCCGTCCGGCACGAAGCGGATGAACGGCTCCTCGGCATAAGCCTCGCGCAGCGCCGCCTCGCAGTCCTCGGCGCTGGCGCCGCCGGCCAGCCTCACGTGCGCGGTGATCAGCTCGCCGCGGCTCATGGGCACCAGGTGCGGGGTGAAGTTCACCACCACCTCCGACGCTGCCCGGCCGGCCGCCTTCGCCAGCTCCTGCTCTATTTCCGGAGCGTGGCGGTGGCTGGCCACGCCGTAGGGTGAGAGCCCCTCGCCCGCCTCGCAGAACAGCGTGTTCAGTTTCAGCCCCCTGCCGGCGCCGGAAACGCCGGACTTGGCGTCGATGATGAGATCATCGAGCGTTATCAGCCCGCGCTTCACCAGCGGCAGCAACGCCAGCAGGGTGGCGGTGGGATAGCAGCCCGGGCAGGCCACCAGTCGCGCCTTGCGGATGTCCTCGCGGTTGTGCTCGGTCAGGCCATAGGCGGCCTGTTCCAGCAGTTCCGGCGCGGCGTGCTCACGGCCATACCATTGCGCGTAGGTCACAGGATCGCGCAGGCGGAAGTCGGCGGAGATGTCGATGACGCGCACATGTTCCGGAATGGAGGCGATCACGTCCTGCGCCGTGCCGTGCGGCAGGCCGACGAAAGCGGCGTCCACCGCACTCCAGTCCACCTCCTCGTTCTTCACCAGGTCGGGCAGATCCAGCGAGGCAAGATGCGGCCACACCCGCGCCACCGGCTTGCCCGCATGGGTGTTGGCGGTGAGCGCCACGATCTCGATGCCCGGGTGCCGCGCCGCCAGCCGGATGGCATCCGCGCCGGTGTACCCGGACGCGCCGACAACCGCCACCCGCACCTTCTTCTCCGCCGCCATCTTCCACGCTCCCTGTCGTCTCGAGGCACATGCCACTCGGTACGAACACCTGCCATCTCCGCGTCATTGCCGGGCTTGTCCCGGCAATCCAGGAAAATATCCGGCCAGTTCGAAATGGACTATCACCATTGTGAAGATTGCCTGCCTTTCACACTTCACCCTGGATCCCCGGACCAAGTCCGGGGTTGACAGTTTGTGGCATTGCCTCCTCTTCCTGGCCGCCTCAGGCCATGGCCTTCTGCAGGTTCTCGTCGATCTTGTCGAGGAAGCCCGTGGTGGTGAGCCATTTCTGCTCGGGGCCGACGAGAATGGCGAGATCCTTTGTCATGTAGCCGGATTCGATAGTCTCGATGACCACCCGCTCCAGCGTCTGCGCGAAGTCGATGAGCGCCTCATTCCCGTCCAGCTTGCCTCGGTGCGCCAGCCCCCGCGTCCAGGCGAAGATGGAGGCGGTGGAGTTGGTGGACGTCTCCTTGCCCTGCTGGTGCAGCCGGTAGTGCCGTGTCACCGTGCCGTGCGCCGCCTCCGCCTCCATGATCTTGCCGTCCGGGGTGAGCAGCTGCGAGGTCATCAGCCCCAGCGAGCCGAAGCCCTGCGCCACCACGTCGGACTGCACGTCGCCGTCGTAGT
>JALUAB010000239.1 GCA_027051195.1 Hyphomicrobiales bacterium | reverse complement strand
AACCCGGCCCGCCTCCCCGCACCCCCGCCCAACCTCGTGCCAACGAAACCGGGGGCGCGGGGAGGCGGGAGATGCGCCCCAAAAGCCATGCATCAGGCGCACTGCCGGCATGTGCGACATGGATGCACACATCTTGTGCAATGTGTTGCACCCCCATGCCCCCTGTGTTAGAGAACGCGCGGCGCCGGAAAGCCCCTGCGCCAACCGTGACTTCCTGCCCTCTTTCGGGTGCGAACGGCCGCGGGGACGGGGCGCCAGCCAGCCGGGCACGGGGCCGGTGGAATTTCTGGGGCAAACGAGCGACAGCGGACGAAATGGCGCATACATCCGCGACATCCGCCGGCGCCGCCGGGCGCTACGCCAAGGCGTTGCTGGAGCTGGCTGCAGAGGCCGGCGCGATCGACGCCGTGGAGCGCGACCTGCGGTCGCTGGAGGCTGCGCTGGAAGAATCGGAAGATCTTTTCCGCTTCATCCGTTCGCCGCTCTACAAGGCCGCGCAGCAGCGCGCCGTCCTGCATGCCGTTCTCGACGGGCTGAAGGCACACGACCTGACGCGCCGCATCGTCGATACCCTCATCGCCAATCGCCGGCTGGCGCTGCTGCCCGGTGTCATCACCGCCTATCAGCGGCTGCTGGCCGAGCGCCGCGGCGAGATGGAGGTGGTGGCCATCACCGCCGAACCCATGAGCGCCGCCGCGCAAAAGAGGCTGGCCGGCATGCTGAAGAAAGCACTCGACCGCAAGGTGGACATCGTCAATACCGTCGATCCGGACATCATCGGCGGGCTGGTGCTGCGCATTGGCTCGCGCATGATCGATGCCTCCGTCAGACATCGGCTCGATACCCTGAAAAGTGCGCTGAAAGGGGTCTAGGAGAAATGGACATTCGCGCCGCGGAAATCTCCGCCATACTCAAGAAACAGATCGCCGAGTTCGAGGCCTCCGCCGACATGGCGGAAACCGGCGTCGTGCTCTCCGTCGGCGACGGCATCGCCCGCATTCACGGACTGGACAACTGCATGGCCGGCGAGATGCTCCAGTTCGCCAACGGCACCATCGGCATGGCGCTGAACTTGGAGCGCGACAACGTCGGCGCGGTGCTGTTCGGCGAAGACCGCGGCATCCGCGAGGGCGACACGGTCAAGCGCACCGGCGCAATCGTCGAGGTGCCGGTGGGCAAGGAGCTGCTGGGCCGGGTGGTGGACGCGCTGGGCAATCCCATCGACGGCAAGGGGCCCATCGAGGCGAAGGAGCGCCGCCTGGTGGACGTGAAGGCGCCGGGCATCATCCCGCGCAAGTCCGTGCACGAGCCGATGCTCACGGGGCTGAAGGTGGTGGACGCGCTCATTCCCATCGGCCGCGGCCAGCGCGAGCTCATCATCGGCGACCGCCAGACCGGCAAGACCGCCATCATCCTCGACACCATCCTCAACCAGAAGCGCTACAACGAGGCCGCGAAGGACGAAAACGACAAGCTCTACTGCATCTACGTGGCCGTGGGGCAGAAGCGTTCCTCCGTCGCCCAGTTCGTCAAGGTTCTGGAAGACCTGGGCGCGATGGAATATTCCATCGTCATCGCCGCCACCGCGTCCGAACCGGCGCCGCTGCAGTTCCTTGCGCCCTACGCCGGCTGCGCCATGGGCGAATATTTCCGCGACAACGGCATGCACGCCGTCATCGCCTATGACGATCTCTCCAAGCAGGCCGTGGCCTACCGCCAGATGTCCCTGCTCCTGCGCCGCCCGCCGGGGCGCGAGGCCTACCCCGGTGACGTCTTCTACCTGCACTCGCGCCTGCTGGAGCGCGCCGCCAAGATGAGCGACAAGATGGGCGGCGGCTCGCTCACCGCCCTGCCGGTGGTGGAAACCCAGGCCAACGACGTTTCCGCCTACATCCCGACCAACGTGATCTCCATCACCGATGGCCAGATCTTCCTGGAGACGGATCTGTTCTACCAGGGCGTGCGCCCGGCGGTGAACATGGGCCTGTCGGTTTCGCGCGTGGGCTCCGCCGCGCAGATCAAGGCCATGAAGCAGGTGGCCGGCTCCATCAAGAACGAGCTGGCGCAGTATCGCGAAATGGCGGCCTTCGCCCAGTTCGGCTCCGATCTGGACGCCGCCACGCAAAAGCTGCTGCATCGCGGCGAACGCCTCACCGAGCTGCTCAAGCAGCCGCAGTTCGCGCCGCTGGCGGTGGAGGAGATCGTGGTCGTGCTCTATGCCGGCACGGAAGGCTTCCTCGACCCGCTGCCGGTGGATAAGGTGCGCGAGTTCGAGGACGGCCTGCTCACCTACATGCGCGAGAAGCACGCCGACATCCTCGCCGATATCCGCGAGAAGAAGGAACTCACCGACGAGCTGCGCCAGCGCCTGCACGACGCGGTGGCCGGCTTCGCCAAGGCTTTCGCTGGTTGAGGGCAACCGGCCTGAACGGATGGAACGGGCGCCATGCCGAGCCTGAAAGACCTGCGCAACCGGATCAATTCGGTCAAGGCGACGCAGAAGATCACCAAGGCCATGCAGATGGTCGCCGCCGCCAAGTTGCGCCATGCGCAGGAAGCGGCGGAGGCCGCGCGCCCCTATTCGCAGCGCATGAACGCCGTCATCGCCCGTCTTGCCTCCCGCCTGAAGGATCAGGAGGGGATCTCGCCCTTTCTCGCCGGCACCGGCCGCGAGGACGTGCACCTGCTGGTGGTCTGCACCGCCGAGCGCGGGCTCTGCGGCGCCTTCAACGCCAACATCGTGAAACTCGCCACGGAGCACATCGAGCGGCTCAAGGGCGAGGGCAGAACGGTGAAGCTGCTGTGCGTGGGACGCAAGGGGTATGACCAGCTCAAACGCCCCTATCGCGACCTGATGATCGACGCGCCGGTGGATCTGAAGCAGGTCAAGCGCCTGCGCTTCCAGCACGCGCACGAAATCGCCGACAGGCTTATCCGCATGTTCGAGAAGGGCGAATTCGACGTCTGCACCCTGTTCTATTCGGAGTTCCAGTCCGTCATCAAGCAGACCCCGCGTCCGTTGCAGCTCATTCCGGCACGCATAGAGGAACAGACGGCGGAAGAAACGGCCGGCAGCGGCGCCACCTATGAATACGAGCCGGACGAGCAGGAAATCCTCAACGACCTGCTGCCGCGCAACGTTTCCGTGCAGGTTTTCCGCGCACTGCTTGAAAACGCCGCTTCCGAACAGGGCGCGCGCATGACGGCGATGGACAACGCCACGCGCAACGCCGGCGAGATGATCCGCACCCTCACGCTGGATTACAATCGCCAGCGCCAGGCGCTCATCACCAAGGAGCTCATGGAAATCATTTCCGGCGCCGAGGCCATCAGCTGACGCCGCCGGACGCACAAGAGCGAAGGATAGGAAACATGGCGAAGGCAACGAAGAAAGCCGCTTCCGCGAAATCCGCCGAGAAGAAGGCCGCCACCGGCCGCGTGGTGGAGGTGAAGGGCCCGGTGGTGGACGTGCAGTTCGACGACCACCTGCCGGACATTCTCAACGCGCTGGAAACGGACAACCGCGGCCAGCGGCTGGTGCTGGAGGTCGCGCAGGAGCTGGGCGAGAACACCGTGCGCTGCATCGCCATGGACTCCACCGACGGCCTGGTGCGCGGCCAGGAGGTGGTCGATACCGGCGCGCCCATTTCCGTGCCGGTGGGTGAAGCCACGCTGGGCCGCATCCTCAACGTGGTGGGCGAGGCCGTGGACGAAGGCCCGGAGCTATCCGATGCGCCGCGCCGCGCCATTCATCAGCCCGCGCCTGAGCTGGTGGAGCAGTCCACCGAGGCCGAGGTGCTGGTCACCGGCATCAAGGTCATCGACCTGCTCACGCCCTATCCCCGCGGCGGCAAGATCGGCCTGTTCGGCGGCGCCGGCGTCGGCAAGACCGTGCTCATCATGGAGCTCATCAACAACGTGGCGAAAGCCCACGGCGGTTATTCCGTGTTCGCCGGCGTCGGCGAACGCACCCGCGAGGGCAACGACCTCTACCACGAGATGATCGAGTCGGGCGTGAACAAGCCCGGTGGCGGCGAGGGCTCCAAGGCGGCGCTGGTCTATGGTCAGATGAACGAGCCGCCGGGCGCCCGCATGCGCGTTGCCCTCACCGGTCTCACCGTGGCGGAATATTTCCGCGATCAGGGCCAGGACGTGCTGTTCTTCATCGACAACATCTTCCGCTTCACCCAGGCCGGCGCGGAGGTTTCGGCGCTGCTGGGCCGCATCCCCTCCGCCGTGGGTTACCAACCCACGCTGGCCACCGACATGGGCCAGATGCAGGAACGCATCACCACAACCACGAAAGGCTCCATCACCTCCGTACAGGCGGTTTACGTGCCGGCGGACGACCTCACCGACCCGGCGCCTGCCACCACCTTCGCGCATCTGGACGCCACCACGGTGCTTTCCCGCTCCATCGCCGAAAAGGGCATCTACCCGGCGGTGGACCCGCTGGACTCCACCTCGCGCATTCTCGATCCGCGCGTGGTCGGAGAGGAGCACTACCAGGTGGCGCGCGAGGTGCAGGCGATTCTCCAGCGCTACAAGGCGCTGCAGGACATCATCGCCATTCTCGGCATGGACGAGCTGTCGGAAGAGGACAAGCTCATCGTCGCCCGCGCCCGCAAGATCGAGCGCTTCCTCTCCCAGCCCTTCTTCGTGGCCGAGGTGTTCACCGGCCAGCCGGGCAAGTTCGTTGAGCTGGAAGACACCATCAAGGGCTTCAAGGGCCTTTGCGCCGGCGAATACGACCATCTGCCGGAAGCCGCCTTCTACATGGTCGGCACCATCGAGGAAGCCATCGAGAAGGCGAAGAAGCTGGCGGCGGAAGCCGTGTAACCCGGTTGTCGGGCCACGTAACGGGCGGGAATGGAAAACATGGCCGATGCACTGAAACTGGAGCTGGTGAGCCCTGAGAAGGAGCTGGCTTCGCGCATGGTGCGCGAGGTGCTGGTTCCGGGGCTGGAGGGCTACTTCGAGGTGCGCCCCGGCCATGCGCCGGTGCTTTCCATCCTGCGCCCCGGTGTGCTGCGCATCACCGAGATTTCCAACGCCGAGACGCAGTTCTTCGTGCGCGGTGGCTACGTGGAGGTTGGCGGCGACGAGATGAGCGTTCTGGCGGAATACGCCATGCCGCTGGAACAGTTCGACGCCGAGAAATTACAGCGCGAAATCCGCTGGGCCGAGGAAGACTTGCAGGACGCCCGCAACGAGGAAGAGCATCGCAAGCTGGCGGAGCGCCTGGATTTTCTGCGCGCCCTGCAAACGGCGCTGGAAACCGGATTCTGATCCCGGCGCGAAACCCGGAAGCGATGCGACAAGGCCGCCTTCACACGAGGCGGCTTTTTTCTTGCCATTCCCGCCCGCGCGGAAAGATGACTCAACGGAAGGAGATCGGTTGCAGACGACCCGCATGCAGCGCACCTTCACGCAGCGCTGCCTTGCGCACGCCTTCCGGCATCAGCGCCCCCGTGAGCAGATCGCCCTTTTCCGCCCGGTTCACCCGCTGCGGAACGCCCCGCTGCGGGCCAGCGGAAACTCTCAGGCCCGGCCAATACATGCCGGCCTGCTGCACATCGCCCAGCACCGGCGCGCCGGTGCGCCCCTGCAGCATTTCGGGCACTGCATCGATGCGCGAAACCGCCATCATGTCGCCCTTGCCGGAAGCGTTGCGCACGCGCGCCAGATCGTCCACCACCGGCACGCCGCGTGCAACCCCGTTGGACAACGCCACCGCCAAGTCACCCTTGCCGCTGCGAATCACCCGCGGATAACGCCGCGCAATGCCATCCGGGCCGACGCCCGTACTTTCAACCTCCACCATGCCCGCTGTTTCTTTCGGCAGGCTGGCGATCACCACGCCGATGGGATCACGCGTGCTGTTGGCCTTCGCGAAATTGGTGATGGTGGCTGGCGCCGAGGCCGGCGTCACCTCCATGCGCGCCGCAGCCATCACCAGCACCTCGTAGGGGCGCGGCCTGGGCGTCGGCATGGCTTGCGGCGTCACGGCCGGCTTCATGGCATCTCGCGCGGGAAGCGCCTTGCCGCCGGCGGCGGCCAGCAATACCGGCTTCACGCCGGGCAGCGGAATGGGCCTGGTGTTCTTGCGGCTCTTGACCGCCTGCGCCACCGCGCCGCCCTTGCGCGCCTTCGCCAGCCGCAGCACGTTTCCGGCGCGGCGGTTGAAGTTGTGGTTCTTGTTGCGCGATGCGATCATGATGGTGCCACCGCCCTGACCACGTTTCCAGCCGCGGCCGATGTAACGGCGATACTGGCGAACGATGCTGGCCACCTTGTAGGCCGGCATGCGTGGCCAGTGGCGCACCTTGCCCGTGTCCACGTGCACGAAGCCGTTCCTGCCATAATAGCCAACGCCACCGATGCCATAGGCCAGCGCCAGATTGCGCACCTTCCACGTGGGCACGTCGGGGAAGCGGAAGTCGATGGCCTGGCCGGTGATGTGCCGCGAACGCCTGGCCACCTTGCGCCCGATGCGGCGCAGCATGGCGTTGGTGGCGGCGGAACGATGGCCGGAGATGATGTGAATCGGCTTTTTGGAGCCCAGATCCGCGTGCAGCTTCCAGATGAGGTCAATGGTGCGCGGATCCATGCGCACGGGTCTGTTCTTGCGCCAGTCGCGCAGGAACCAGTTCAGCTTGCGCAGGGCGGAGGGAATGAACCGGCCGTCGCGCCAGTAGGTGACGGTGATGCGCTCCTTGGTATGCACATGATACATGGAGAGGGTGCGTTCCGCGGCATTGGCCTGCGCCATTCCCGCGCTCAGGAACACCACGCCGCCCAACGCCGCGCCCAGCGCCCTCAGAAACGCCGAGGACGCCGACTGTGCAGATACGCTGCCGTCCTTGTCCTCATCCAGCACACACATCAGCAGCCACCCCTTCCCGGCCTGTTGTGTTTCTCTCGCAGCCGGCTGTCCGACCGCTCAGCCGCAATCACGCGCAAACCGCGTTGCGGCCCCAGGTGACGGCAGGTCAAAGAACGAATGAAGCCCCCCGTTCGGGCCTTCACGATTCCTTCTCGCACACAAATAAGGCTACCTTTGGGCGCCTCCAATGCCGGCGAGACAAACCCGTCGCCGACGCCATGAAACCCCGATGGTGGTTAATTTCACGCTAATGCGCTCTCCCCCGCGTGATTCGTGCATGCAAAAGGACCCGTCCTCCCGCCTGCAATGAAACCCCGGGCGCCTGAGCGAGTCAAGTTGTCGGAAGGTGCAACGAGCGGCCTTTCACGCCGGCCGCGTCTGGCCGTCGCCGCGCAGCTGATACTTGAAGATGGTGAGCTGCTCCAGCCCCACCGGGCCGCGCGCATGAATGCGCCCTGTGGCGATACCGATCTCCGCCCCGAACCCGAACTCGCCGCCGTCGGCGAACTGGGTGGAGGCGTTGTGCAGCACGATGGCGCTGTCCACCTCCTTCAGGAACTTCTCCGCCGTTTCCATGTTTTCGGTGATGATGGCATCGGTGTGCCCGGAGCCGTATTCGCGAATGTGCGCGATGGCCTCCTCCACGCCGTCCACCACCCTCACCGAGATGATGGGAGCGAGATATTCCGTGCGCCAGTCCTCTTCCGTCGCCGGCTTCACCCGCGCGTCCACCGTCTGCGTCGCCGCATCGCCACGCACCTCGCAGCCCGCCTCCAGCAACGCCTTCACCACCGGCGCCAGCAGCCGCTCCGCCCCGGCGGCGTCCACCAGCGCCGTTTCCGTCGCGCCGCAGATGCCGGGCCTGCGCATCTTGGCGTTCACCGTCACCTTCACCGCCTTATCCACGTCGGCATCGCGGTCGATGTAGGTGTGGCACAGCCCCTCCAGGTGCGCGAACACCGGCACCCGCGCCTCTTCCTGCACCCGCGCCACCAGCGACTTGCCACCGCGCGGCACGATCACATCAATGTTGCCATTGAGCCCGCGCAACATCTCGCCTGCCGCCGCCCGGTCGGTCACCGGCACCATCTGGATGGCGTCCTCCGGCAGGCCCGCCTGCCGCAGCCCCTGCCGCAGGCAGTCCACCAGCACGGCGGAGGAATGGAAGCTGTCCGATCCGCCACGCAGAATCACCGCGTTGCCGGATTTCATGCACAGCGCCCCTGCATCCACCGTCACGTTGGGACGCGCCTCGTAGATGATGCCGATGACGCCCAGCGGTACCCGCACCCGCGATATCCGCAGCCCATTGGGGCGCTCCCACGCGTCGATAACGGAACCGACGGGATCAGGCAGATCGCGGATGACTCTCAGGCTGTCGATGATGGAATCGATGCGCCTTTCGTCCAGCGTCAGCCGGTCGATGAAGGCGTCCGGCCGCCCCCGCTCGCGCGCCGCCGCCACGTCGCGCTCGTTGGCGGCGAGAATATCGTCGCGCTTTTCCCCGATAGCCGCGGCCACGGCATCGAGCGCCGCGTTCTTGGCCTCGGTGGAAGCGTCGGCCAGCGCCTGCGTGGCGGCGCGGGCCTTGCGCCCCAGCTCCAGCATCAGGGCGGGAATGTCGCGATGTCCGGTCATGGTGCGGCGCCTTCCTCCGATTCGGTTTCCTGTTCGCCTGTGAGCACGAGGTCGTCCTTGTGAATGAGCGCGGCGCGCGGCGGATAGCCAAGGATGGATTCGATTTCCTCGGAACGGCGGCGGCGGATGCGATCCACGTCGGCGCGGTCGTAGAGCACGATGCCACGCCCCAGCTCGCGCCCCTGCTCGTCCAGAACGCGCACCGCGTCGCCGCGGTGGAAATCGCCCTGCGCCCGGATCACGCCCACCGGCAGCAGCGATCGATTCTGCCTCAGCGCCCGCACCGCGCCGGCATCCACGACGACGCTGCCCGCCGGCGCCAACACCCCGGCGATCCAGCGTTTGCGCGCCGCCAGCGAGCCGCCCTGCGCCTTGAACCATGTGTGCCGCGCCCCGTCAAGAATGCGACGGATGGGATGCGCCGCGTGTCCGTCGGCGATGATCATGTGCGCACCGGAAGCGGTGGCGATGCGCGCCGCTTCCAGCTTCGTCTTCATGCCACCTGACCCCACCGGAGTCCTCGCCTCTCCGGCCATGGCGAAGATGTCCTCGGTGAGCGCGTGCACCACCGGAATGTGCCGCGCGCCCGGCTCACCCGGCGGCGCGGTGTAGAGCCCGTCCACGTCGGAGAGCAGCACCAGGCAGTCCGCCCGCATCATGGAAGCCACTCGCGCCGCCAGCCGGTCGTTGTCGCCATAGCGGATCTCGTCCGTGGCCACCGTGTCGTTCTCGTTGATGACCGGCGCGGCGCGGCGTTTCAGCAACGTGCCCAGCGTCGCCCGCGCGTTCAGATAGCGGCGGCGTTCCTCCGTGTCGGTGAGCGTGAGCAGCACCTGCGCGGCGACGATGCCATGCAGGGCGAAAGCATCCGCCCAGGCCCGCGCCAAGGCGATCTGCCCCACCGCGGCGGCCGCCTGGCTTTCTTCCAGCCGCCGTTTCTCGCGCTTCAGCGGCACGCCCAACAGACGCGCGCCCAGCGCCACCGCGCCGGAGGAAACCACCAGCACGTCCGCGCCGCCTTCGTGCAGGGTGGCGAGGTCATCGGTGAGCGAACGCAGCCAATCCTGCTTCAGCCGCCCGCTCTCCGCCTCCACCAGCAGGGCTGAGCCCACCTTCACCACCACCCGCCGCGCCTGTTGCAAGGGATGGGTCATGCGCCGGATCCATGAAGAAGTCCTGCCTCTGGCTGTGGCAGATGAGCGTTCTTGTCAAGGGCTTGGGGCAAGACGACGGAAGCTCATTCCTCCTCCGGCGCCTCCCGCAACCGCGCCAGCGCCGCCAGCCGCCGTTCGTAGCGGGTGTCTTCCTCCGCCCGCTCCCGCTGCCTGGCAATCGTCTCGTGCAACCGGCCCATCGCCCGTTTCACGCCCTCGCCGGTGGCCGCCGAAAGCAGCATCGGGTCGATGCCGGTGCGCTCGCGGAAATCCTCCGCCACCAGCGCCCGCGTCTCTTCATCGATGAGATCGATCTTGCTCAGCGCCACCAGCTCCGGCTTCTCCGCCAGCCGCCCGTCGGCGTAGTTCTCCAGCTCATTGCGCACGGTGCGCCACGCCGCAACCGGGTCCTCGTGCGTGATGTCGATGAGATGCAGCAGCACGCCGGCGCGCTCCACGTGGCCCAGAAAGCGGTCGCCCAGCCCCCTGCCCTCGTGCGCGCCCTCGATGAGCCCCGGAATGTCCGCCAGCACGAAGCTCTCTCCCGCCCCCATGGAAACCACCCCCAGCGTCGGATGCAGCGTGGTGAAGGGATAGTCCGCCACCTTCGGCTTGGCCGCGGACACGGCGGAAAGCAGCGTGGACTTGCCGGCGTTGGGCAGCCCCACCAGTCCGGCGTCGGCCATCAGTTTCAGACGCAGCCAGATCCAGCGTTCCTCGCCCGGCTGGCCGGGGTTGGCGTGCCGCGGTGCCTGGTTGGTGGAAGATTTGAAGCGCGCGTTGCCGAAGCCGCCGTTGCCGCCCTTCAGCAGCAGCACCCGCTGCCCCGGTTCCGTCAGATCGGCCAGCACGGTCTGCTTGTCCTCGTCCAGCACCTGCGTGCCCACGGGCACCTTCAGCACCACGTCCGCACCCTTGCGGCCGGTGCGGTTCTTGCCCATGCCGTGCATGCCCTTGCCGGCCTTGAAATGCTGCTGGTAGCGGTAGTCGATGAGGGTGTTCAGCCCCTCCACCGCCTCCACCCACACGTCACCTCCGCGGCCGCCGTCGCCACCGTCCGGCCCGCCGAATTCCACGTATTTCTCGCGGCGGAAGCTCACGCAACCCGCCCCGCCGTCGCCGGAGCGGACATACACCTTGGCCTGATCGAGGAATTTCATGGCAGTGCCCTGCGCCACATCCGGGCGTCCGTTCGTTATCCGTGCCGCAAATGTAGGGATTTCCATACAAAAGTGAAGTTGTGAAAAGCGATGGGACCGTTTTGTTGCCACCCCGCGCCGCCGCCCAACCACCTCGTGTTCAAAATATCGGGGGGTTGGACGGGGGCGCGGGGTGCCGGGCGGAAGCGCATCAGCGCAAGAATCATCCACAGGTGGAATGATCGCACGACAGACACTGCGCGCAGCCTTCCGTGTGCACCAGGGTCGGCTCGCCACAGGCCGGGCAGGTTTCCGCCAGCCGCTCGGGCCGCGGCTGCGGCGGCGGCAGGATGCAGGCGACGGCATCGCAACCATCGCCTGCAAGGTCGGTTTCCGGCATCGGCGCCTCCGCGGCGGCCGGCGCCGGACCCGTGGCGTTGCGCCCTTCCTCCCGCTCTCTCCCCTTCTCTTCCACCGCCTTCAGCACCGAACCCGTCACCGGATTGGGCCGATAGGTGGTCACTCCTTTCAGCCCCGCCTTCCACGCCGCGTAATAGACTTCGCGGAAATCCTCGAAGGGAATGTCCGCCGGAAGATTGATGGTCTTGGAAATGGCCGAATCCACGTGCTCCTGTAACGCCGCCTGCATGCGCAGGTGATCCCGCCAGGAAAGATCCTCCACCGTCACGAAAGCCTCCGGCAGCGGCGCATCGCCATGCAGCCGCCGCCACAGACGCACGGCGTAGTCCTCCAGCAATTCCTCCTTCGCCGTGCCGTCAGGCAACCGCAGGCGCCGCACGTATTCCAGCGCGAAGATGGGCTCGATGCCGGAGGAGACGTTGCCTGCCAGCAGCGAGATCGTGCCCGTGGGCGCGATGGAGGTGAGCAGCGCGTTGCGGATACCATGCCTGCGGATGCGCGTCTTCAGGTCGCCGGGCAGCTTCGCCGCATGCCCGCAGGCGGCGTAACGCTCCGCGTCGAACAGTGGAAACGCGCCCTTCTCCCGCGCCAGCTCCACGCTCGCCTCGTAGGCCGCGCGCTCGATGCTGGCCATCCAGCCCTTCGCCGTTTCCGCCGCTTTCTCGGAGCCGTAGCGCAGGCCCAGCATGGCCAGCGCGTCCGCCAGCCCGGTGATGCCCAGCCCCATGCGCCGCTTGGCGTGCGCCTCCGCCCGCTGCGCTTCCAGCGGATAGCGCGAAACGGAAATGGCATTGTCCAGCAGCCGCACCGCCACCCGCACCACGTCACACAGCTTTTTCTCGTTCAGCCGCGCATCCTTCGCGAACGGCCGCTCAACGAATTTCACCAGGTTCACCGAGCCCAGCAGGCACGAACCGTGCGGCGGTAACGGTTGTTCCCCACAGGGGTTCGTGGCGTGGATATGCTCCAGCCACCACAAGTTGTTTTCACGATTGATGGTATCGACGAAGATCACGCCCGGCTCCGCGTGGTCATGGGTGGAACGCATGATGGCGTCCCACAGTGCGCGCGCCTTCAGCGTGCGCATTTCCTTTCCGTTGAACCTGAGCGGCCAGTCGGCGTCTTCCTCCACCGCCTGCATGAAGGCATCGGTGACGAGCACGGACATGTTGAAATTGGTGAGCCTGCCCGGCTGGCGCTTGGCGTGGATGAAGGTCTCGATGTCCGGATGATCGCAGGAAAGAACGCCCATCATGGCCCCGCGCCGTGCGCCGGCGGCCATGATGGTCCTGCACATCGCATCCCACACGTCCATGAAGGCCACCGGCCCGGCGGCGGTGGCATCCAGTTTCTCGATGACGGCACCCATTGGCCGGATGGGTGAGAAATCCACCCCGATGCCGCCACCTGCCTCCATCGTCAGCGCCGACTCCTTGAGCGCGTCGAAGATACCGGCGATGGAATCCTCGATGTCGCCCATCACGAAGCAGTTGAACAGGGTAACGTCACGCTTCGTGCCGGCGCCCGCGATGATGCGCCCGCCGGGCAGGAAGTGGAAATCCCGCAGAATATCGTGGAAGGCCTCGGCCCAGCGCGCGCGTTCAGGTTCCGGCTCCACCGCGGCCACCGCCTCGGCCACACGCCGCCACGTGTCCTCGATGGTCTTGTCGATGATGGTGCCGTCCGCCAGCCGGTAACGATACTTGATGTCCCAGATCTCGCGGGAAATGCCGGCGAACTCGAATGGCTCCGCGCGCTTGTCCATATATTTTTTCGCTTCCATCACATGCGGCACGAAATTGCGCCGTCTTCACTCCATAATATAGCGGAATATGGGAAGCATCCGCGACAGGCGCCATGGACGATTTGTCGCCGCCGAAAGCGCGCCTCACTCGACCAGCAATCCGTGCGCCCGCAATTGCGCCACACCCTCCTCCACCAGCTCCCGCGTCGCCGGCTCGATGGCCTCTTCCAGCCGCCGCATGAATTCCCGCCGCGGCAGTCCCGGCTCGATGGCCGGCAGAAAGCGCACGGTGATCGTTCCCGGCCAGCGCCAGAAGGTGCGCCGCGGCCAGAACACCCCTGCGTTAAGCGCGAATGGCACGCATGGCACTCCCAGTTTGGCATACAACGCCGCCACTCCCGGCTTGTAGTCCGGCGCGGCGTAAACGGGCATGCGGTGCCCCTCGGGAAAGATGATGATCTGCCGCCCCTCGCGGATGGCCTCCTCGCCCTGGCGGATGAGGTCCTTCAGCGCCTTCGGCCCGGCCTCGCGCTGCACCAGGATGTGCCTGAACTTGCGGATGAACCATCCCACCAGCGGAATGTGCACCAGCTCCTTCTTCAGCACGATGGCCGGGTCGGGAAACAGATGAAACAGCGCGAACGTTTCCCAGAACGACTGGTGCTTGCCCGCCACCAGCGCCGCCTCGTGCGAAATGTGCTCCGCGCCTTGAACGCGCATCTCGATGCCGCCCAGATGCCGGCACATGCCGATGAACACCCGCGACCACCACCTGAGCGCTCCCATGGCGTGGCGCCGTGGCAGGAACAGGTAGAAGAACCCGCCGATCATCACCAGCGGATAGGACACGTAGAAGGCCACGTTGAGCGCGATGGAGCGCAGCACCACCCCCGCCGTCAACCGTCGCCTGACATCCTTTTTCGCCTGCATCCTTCCTCCAGCCCCCCGAACCGATGAACGCCACATGAATGCGCGGGTCACGCACGGTTCAGCCCGCCGCCGATATCGTCTCCGGCGTGATCCTGCAATCCTGTCGGGGAGAATTGCATATGACCATCTTCACTTCCACCATGAACCGCCATGCTCTCGGCGCCGCTTTCGCCACCCTGCTGGCGCTTGCCGCCGGGACCTTTCCCATGCCTGCCGCGCAAGCCGCCGATGGCTACTATCCCATGATCTGCCGCGGGCCGCTGCCGGTCGTCACCGCCATGAACGGCACCATGCGCTTGCGCGCCCGCCCGGGCCGTCGCGCCAATGCTCCACGCCCCGGCGAATGCGTCTGGCTGGATCGCGGCGTCAACCGCCGCGGCGAAGTCGGACGCGACGGTTTCATGCGCATCAGCCTGCGCGCTCCCGGACTGCGGGTGAGGGTGCTGAACGTGAACGGGCGCATTCGCCAGGTCATCGTCGGCAACCGTCTCGCCCGGGGTATCTGGCAATCGAACAACCTCGGCCGCGCCTTCATCTTCGAGGCCCGCCGTGTCGGCAACCGGGGCGGTTACGTGGCGCGTGCGATGCGCGCCGTGGCAAGCGCCCGCCCCGCGCCCTCCGGCCGTCACCGTCCGGCGGTGACGGCGGAGCCCGCGCCCCCTCCGCCACCTCACCCGGGCGTGCGCGTGCGCCCCGCCCCCTGATGCCTGACAGGCACGATTGCGCCCGGAGCCATCCGCTCCGGGCGCCCTGCCATCTTCGGCGAGCCATGGCGTGTCAGTCGGCCACCTGCAGCGTATCGCCGGGCCGCAGGGTCACACCCGCGATGGGCTCGAGGTAGAGTCCGCAATCCTTGTGCCCCAGCTCCTGCAGCATTGTGCGCGGAATCACCACGTCCCGCGCGCCCGTTTCCGGATTCACCTCCGTGGCCACGCAGCGCCCGATGCGCTCCCGGGCGATGAAGGCCGGTTTTCCATTCAGCAGCACCGTGCGCCCTTCCCATTCGGCCTCCGCCCACGCCGGCAGGTCGCGCACGTAGATGTTGGCGCGAAAGCGCTCCCGTTCTTTCTCCAGCGGCCTGCCCACGACCTCGCCCAGAGCCGCCAGCGTCTCCAGGTTGATGAGCGACACGAAAGGTTTCGGCACGTCAAAGAAATGATGCGTGCCGATGCCCACCACCCGCGGCCGGTTGGGCGCCAGCTCGCCCAGCCAGTCGGCCAGAAAGTCTTCTATGGTGCGCCGGCCCTCTTCCGTGTTCAACGCCCCGGAGGCCACCTCCCGGCCCTCGTGCAACAGCGTCAGTCGCGTGCTTTCCGTGTCGTATCGGCTCTTCAGTTCTGCCAGCCGCGGCGTGTTCACCAGCTGGAAAAACTTGCCCTTGGGGATATGGCGCGGTGCGTCCGGATCAAACAGCGGCCCGGCCCGCTCGACGGCCCACAGCCGGTCGTGCGCATACGGCTGATGTGCCCGCAGATCCATGTGCTCCAGCCGCTCTCCCGAGAAACCCTTCACCGGCCAGCAATGCAGCGAATCGACGATGGCGGTCGCGGTCATGCTATGCTCTCCCCCGTGCGCCCGGAGATTGTCCTCAGCCGGCCCCGCCGTCCAGCTCTTCCGGCGAGAATGTGTAGGTTTCGGAGCAATACTGGCAAGTGGCGGTCACCTTGCCGTCCTCCACCATCTGCGCCCTCTCCTCGGCGGAAAAGCGGCGCAGCACCTCCAGCAGGTTCTCGCGCGAACAGCCGCATTCGAAATGCACCGGCACCGGATCGAACACCCGCACGCCCTGTTCGTGAAACAGCCGATAGACCAGCCGCTCCGGCGAAATGCCGGGGTCCAGCAGCTCCTGGTCTTCCAGCGTGTCGAACAACGCCTGCGCCGTGCTCCAGTCGTCCTCATCCAGCGCCTTCCTGCGCGCCCTTTCCTCATCCGTGGCCTTCTCGCCCGCCGGCGGCGGCAAATGCTGGATCATCAGTGCACCGGCGCGCCAATGCGATCCCGCCGCATCCGTCAGCGTGCCGGCAGCCAGCCGCACACGCGTGGGCAGCTGCTCGGAGCGGGCGAAATATTCCTCCGCCGCCTTCTGCAGCGAGCCTTCCAACGCCACCACGCCCTGGTAGCGCTGCGTGTGCCCCCCCTGATCCAGCGTGAACACCAATTGGCCAGCGCCCAGCAACGCCTCCTGCGTGGCTGCGCCCTTCTCCATCAGCGCCTGCACCGCTTCCTCGTCGAACCGCGCCAGCCCGCGGATGGCTCCCGGCGCGGTGAAATCCGCCACCAGCAGCCGCACCGGCCCGTTCGTCTGCGCCTGCGCGATCATCTTTCCCGAAAACTTCAGCGTGCTGCCCAGCAGCGCCGCCAGCGCCATCATCTCGCCCAGCAGCCGCGACACTGGCTCCGGATAGGCGTGCTGGCGCACCGCCATGTCCACCGCTTCGCCCAGGTGCGCCAGCCGTCCGCGCACATTGAGCGAGTCCACGGTGAACGGCAACACGATGTCGTCACCCATCTCGGCGCGCGCTTCGCGCACCTCCTCCTGCCTGTTCCTGTTCATGAGAGCGCTTCCGCAAATCATGCCGCCCGGCCCGGGCCTTCATGGCCGGGCATGGCGAATATCACTTGCGGGCAATTTGGGCATCGGCCGGCAGTTTGTCCAGCATCGCCTCGATGCGGGCCACCCGCTTGCGGAACTGCGCCAGCGCCTTGCCGCGCAGCTGCTGGCTGATGGCCGTGCGCACACGCAGCGGGTTCACCGGCTTGCCCTTGATGCGCACTTCGTAATGCAGGTGCGGACCGGTGACGCGGCCGGTGGCGCCCACATAGCCGATGACCTGTCCCTGGCGCACGCGCACTCCCTTGCGAATGCCGGGTGCAAGCCGGCTCTGGTGGGCATAGAGCGTCACATGACCGTTGGGATGCTTTATCATGACCGTGCGGCCATAGCCGCCACGCCAGCCGGCATGGATGACGATGCCCGGCCCTGCGGCATGAATGGGCGTGCCGCGCCCGGCTGCGAAATCCACGCCCGTGTGCATCTTGGTATAACCCAGCACCGGATGCCGCCGCAGGCCGAAGCGGGAGCTGATGCGGGCGCCGGAAATGGGCGTGCGCATGAGCCCGCGGCGCACCGACCGGCCATTGCGATCGAAGTAGGTGGTTTTGCCATTGGGCGTGGTGTAGCGATAGAATGCATACCGCCGTCCGTTGTGCGTGAGCGCCGCGTAATGCAGCACGTAACGGCTGGAAGTGCCGGAGAACGGCTTGCCGTAGAGAATCTCGAAGGTATCGCCCCGGTGCACCTGGCGCTGCAGGTCCAGGCGATAGGAGAGCGCGCGCAACATCTGGTTGATGATGTAGGCGGGCACGCCCTTGTCCCTGGCCGAGGCATATAGCGATGAGGTGATGCGCCCGCGCACGTGCCGGTAGGGCTGTTCCTGCCGGGCCACGCGCTCGCGCGCCTTGGCGCTGCGCTTCACCCGCGCCACGAACTGCCCTTCGTCGTCGGTTTCCACCACCACCTGCGTGCCGCTGCGCGGGCTGAAGGTCAGGTGCACGGGATAGGTCACGTCGATGCCGTAGAAATCCGGCTGCTGTTCCAGCGTCACCGTGACCTTCTGGCCGCGGCGAATCTTCCTGAGGGGCCAGACGCGGTTCAGCTCGTCCGCCAGAGCCTCGGCCAGCGGCTTCTTCACGCCCATTTCAATCAGCTTGGCCGCCAGATCCGCCCCACTCTTCAGCGTGAAGGTCTTGTCCACCGGTTCCGGCGGCGGACTCTTCTGGATTTCGGCCACACCGCTGACCGGTTCGTCAACCATCAACGAGGCCTGCATCACCATCGGCGCGGCGCTGGCGACATCGGGAGCGGAAAAGGCGGCGAAACGCGTGAGCAGCGGCGCCGCCATGTTGCCTTTTTCCGTGGTGGCCGTGCGCACCTCCGAGGATTGCAGCGCCAGCTTCGGTGGCGGCGGCAGGGGCAGCGCGCTGGCCGCGCTCATCACCACGCCCGCCTGCGACCGGTTGAAGGCGACGCCGGCGCTGTCCGCCACCTTCGGATAGAAGGCGAGAACGGCCGCCATGCCGACGAAGCCGCCGGCGATGGCGACGGAAAAGATGGTCAGGGGAGAGAAATGCGAAAGCGCCAGGCAGGACAGCCGCCCACCACACTTCCGGCCGCCATTGCGGCCGCTCGCGCCGCCATGACGCGGCTTGCCATCTTTGCCGGGATACGCACGCGCGGAGTTCGCAGGACGATGAAGCAACACCCTTCCCCTCACCTGGCCAGATGCCTCTTTCGGGCTTCCGTTGTCTTGTCTCAACGCCCCCCGGCAGCCCCCGTCTCCCGCCACCCGGAAGAATGGCGATCCGTGCGGCCTTTTGCAAGGGGGAAACCATGATTCTGTGGCCAGAAAATGACCACACCGCCGTGGTGCATCATCCATGCACAGGGTTAACGCGAGGTTTACGGGGTTGAATGATCCTGCTTTTTCCGTGTGCCTGTTGAAGTCCTGCCCCGTAGGGGGGCTTGGGCACCTCATCCGCCAAGGAACAGCCTTCCCACATCCGGGTCTTCCAGCAGTTGATCGCCTTTCGCCGCCTTCACCAGCTGGCCGGACACCAGCACGTAGCCGATATCGGCGAATTCCAGCCCCTTCTTGGCGTTCTGCTCAACCATGATGATGGTCTTGCCCTCGGCGTGCTGCAGATCATCCAGAATCTCGAACACCATGTCAATGAACCTGGGTTCCAGCCCGATGGAAGGCTCGTCCACCAGCAGCACCTCCGGCCGCATGATTAGCGCCCGGGCGATTTCCAGCAGCCGCCGCTCGCCGCCGGAGAGCACCGATGCCGGCTGCTTGCGTCGCTTGGCCAGGCGCGGATACTTGGCGAACACTTCCTCGGCACGGCATTTCGCCTCCCCGGAATCGTTCAGCAGCCAGCCGCCCATCCACAGGTTTTCCTCCACCGTCATGTCGGGAAACACGGAATTGTCCTGCAGGATGTAGGCGATGCCGGCATGCCGGAGCTTCTCGTTGGGCTTGAGGTTCGTGATGTCCCTTTCCCCCAGCCGGATGACGCCGCCGGTGATGTTGGTGAACCCGAAGATGGAATGCAGCACCGTGGACTTGCCTGCGCCATTGGGCCCGATGAGGCACAGCGACTGCCCCTTGCCCACCATCAGGTTCAGCCCGTGCAGGATTTCCATGCGCCCGTAGCCGGCGTGCAGCTTCTCGATGGCCACATACGGGTCGCCGCCGGCCAGCTCCACCAGCCGTTCCATGCTTGGCGCTTCCGCCGCCAGCCGCGCCGCTTCCTCCGCCACCGCGTCCACAGACAGCACCACTTCCGTGCTGCCGTCCCCGTAACCGGAAATGCGGCGCCGGTTGCGCTTGCCATCGTTTGTCGATGATGCCCCGCCCATGTTCAGGAAACTCCGAGATAAGCGTCTATGACCCGTGGATCGTTGCGGATTTCCTCCGGCGGCCCGGCCGCCAGCAATTCGCCATGCGCCAGGCAGTAGATGTATTCCGCCATGTTCATGATCACGCGCATGTTGTGCTCGATCACTAGCAGCGTGATGCCCATCTCCGAATTGGCCCGCCGCAATCTGTCCACCAGGCCGTTGATGAGCGTGGGGTTGATGCCGGCGGTGGGTTCGTCCAGCAGCAGCATCTGCGGTTCGCACATCAGCGCCATGGCGAACTCCAGCAGCTTCTGCTGGCCGAAGGAGAGGCTGCCCGCTTCGTGATACCGCTTGGAATACAGCCCCACGAACTCCAGTAGCTCTGCCGCCCGTTCCATGTCCGCCCGCGATCCGTGGCCGAACATCGCCGCCAGGTGCCGTCGCGATTCCGGCAGCGCCACCAGCATGTTTTCCATGCACGTCATCTTGCCGAAGATGCGCGTTTGCTGGAAGGTGCGGATGAGCCCCAGGCGCGCGATATGATCCACCCGGTAGCGCGATATTTCCTGCCCCTTGAACCAGATCTCTCCGGCATCAATGGGATGCTGCCCCACGATGCTGTTGAACAGCGTGGTCTTGCCCGAACCGTTGGGCCCGATGAGCCCGACGATGGTGCCGCGCTCCACCGAAAGGGAGATGTCGTGGTTGGCCACCACGCCGCCGAAGCGCTTGGTCACGTGACGCACGTCCAGCAGCGGACTGTCGGTCGCCTGCCAGTCACGCATGAGCCGCCTCCCTGTCCCGCTCCGCTTCTCCGGCGTCGCCCTTCCCCGGTGATGTGAACAACCGTGGCCAGCGGCTCTTCACCCAGCCGACGATGCCTTCGGGGAAGAACACGACGATGATGACGATGAGCGCGCCCAGCGCCACCCGCTGCCAGCCCAGGAGATAGGTCCAGAACAGCTCCTTGGCCACGAAGAAGACGATGGTGCCGATCACCGGCCCCCAGAAGGTGCCCTTGCCGCCGAGGATGGCCATGAGGATCATCCACACGCCGATCTCCGGGCTGAAAGCGATGTCTATGGGATCGATGAAGCGCGAGAGATTGCCATACACGGCGCCGGCCAGCCCGGTGAAGAAGGCGGAAATGGCCCATGCGGTCATCTTGTTGCGTACGGTGAAATGCCCCAGCGCCTCGGCCTTGTCCTCATCGTCGCGAATGGCGTTGATGGCCATGCGGAAGCGGGTGGAAAGCAGCCAGTGGTAGAACAGCAGCGCCACCGCCGCCACGCCCCAGGAAAGGAAGTATATCAGCCGCACGCTGTCCACCGTGTCCGGCGGCGTCGGCGCCACCATGCCGGAGCCGGCGCCGATGTAGTTCCAGCCCGCCGCCAGTTCGCCGGCCGCCACCGCCAGCCCCAGCGTGGCGATGGCGAAATAGTGTCCACGCATGCCCAGCAGCAGGGCGCCGAAAACAATGGCCGCCAGCATTGCCATCAGCCCGCCGAAGGGAATGCCCAGCGCCAGCCCGGCATGAAGCTGTTCGGCGCTGAACACGAATTCGGTGCCGCCACCCTTGGCCGCGGTGTATTCGGCGACGGGATAGACGAGCCCCACCTGCACGATGGCAGAGGCATACATGCCGATGCCGAAGAAGACGATGTTGCCGAAGGAGTTGTATCCCGTCTGCCCGCCCATCAGGTCCCACGACAGCGCCAGCACCATGAACAGCCACAGCTGCGAGAACTGGCTCAGATGCGCCGGCGCCACCCACGGCCCGGCGAGACCGGCGGCGATGAGCAGGAACAGGACGATCAGACTGCTGCGGTTGCGCATGGCTGGTGTCTCCCCCGTCCGCTCACTTCAGATACTGCCGCTTGCGCGCCAGCGTGATCTGCCGCCCCACCAGCACCGCCACCAGCAGCAGGAACACGAACGCCAGCTGGAACTCCGCACCCAGCAGGAATCCCGCATACTGTTCGGCCATGCCCAGCCCCAGGCCGGCGGCGATGACGCTGGCGAGATTGCCCAGCCCGGCAACGATGACGATCATGAACGACCGCAAGGTATAGGGCAGACCCATGTAGGGGTGAATCGACCAGGCCATCACCACCAGCGCACCGGCGGCGCCGCACAGCGCCGCGTTGATGGCGTAAGTGACGGCATAGACGCGATCGGTGTCCACGCCCAGGATGCGTGCCGCCCGCGCGTTCTGCGCCGTGGCGCGGATGGCCTGCCCCAGCCGCGCGTTCTTCAGGAACAGCCACAGCAGCAGGCCGATGACGATGGAAAGGAAGAATGCCGCCACCTTCACCTGGGTGACGGTGACCATGCCGTCGAACAGGAACCACACGCCAAGACCGCTTTCCACCGTGCGCACGTCGGCGCCGAAGATCTCGTTCATCAGCTGCTGCATCATGATGGAGATGCCGAAAGTGGCGAGCAGCGAGATGAACATGTCGCCGTCCACGATGCGCCAGATGACGGCGCGATAGAGCGCCCAGCCGAGCACGAACAGCACCACCGCCGCCGCCGGTATGCCGAGCAGGGGATGAAAGCCCGCCTCCACCAGCATCAGCGTGACGAATCCGCCGAGCATGACGAATTCGCCCTGCGCCACGTTGATGATGTTCATCACCCCCCACACCAGCGCCATGCCGATGGCGGCCAGTGCGAAGATGGCGCCGATGAACATGCCGTCCAGCAGCAGCTGCACGTTGAACACCGGCGCCTGCAACAGGAGCTGCAGATTCTGCACCTCGCCCTCCCGCTCAAATCAGATCAGGCAAGAAGCGCGGCCCCTTCCCTCCTGCAAGGACCGCCACACGAACACTGCAAGCGCCGCGGCGGCGCGCCGCTCCGCGCCAGGAGGGCGCCGGCGCGGGCGACACCGCGGCGGACGTGTCGTCATTTCCGTTCGGACCACTTCGGTTGCGGGATCACGGCCCTGGCTTCCGCCCACTTCGACGGCGCCACCACCACGTATTTGCCCTTGAGCACCTGGTAGAGCACCATCGGCTTGGCGATGTTCTTGCCCGTTTCATCGAACTTGATGCCACCGTAGAAGGTCATCATGTCGGTGGCTGCCAGCGCATCGCGCACCTTCTGCGGATCCAGGGAGCCGGCGCGCTCGAAGGCGTCCTTGAACACCAGCACCGCGGCGGCCGATTCGGCGGCCTGGTAGGGCGGCGCGTAGCCGTAGGTCTTCTCGAACAGCTTGGCGAAATCCATGGCCGAGCCGAAATACTCATCGGAATATTTCAGCGTCGGCGCCCATTGCGAGGCGCACAGGGTATATTCCGCCTTGTCGCCGAACTTCTTGATGATCTGGGCCGAATCGCAGTGCGTCATGGCCACCATCGGCACGTCCACCCGCATTTCGGCGATCTGCCGCACCGCCGTTGCCGCGCCCTTGGCATGGCCGGAAACCACCAGGATGTCGGGCTTCAGCGCCTTCACCTTGGTCAGCGTGGTGGACATGTCGTTCAGCTCTTTCGGCAGCTTGTCGTCGATGACGATCCTCATGCCGTGCTTCTTCGCGTCGTCCATCACGCCGGCGCGGATGTCCTGGCTGAACGGATCGTTCTCGATGGCCAGTGCCACCGTCATCTCATTGGGCTTCTTGCCCATCCTGTCGGCGTTCTCCGCCGCCAGCTCTATGGCCGATTGCAGATACTGCTCGGAAGTGGAGAGCACTGCGAAGAGATACTTCCAGCCCTTGGTGAACAGCGAACGCGAGGCGCCGTTGGCCTCCACCATCGGCACCTTGTATTTTTCCGTCACCGGCGCGATGGCCTTGGTCAGCCCGGAGGAATACGGCCCAAGCATGAACTTCACGCCGTCCTGCTTGATGAGCCGCTCGGCCAGCGCCGCGCCGCGCGCCGGGGTGGATTCGTCATCGTAGTATTTCACCGCCAGCTTGCACGTCTTGTCGCCGACCTTCACCCCGCCCTTTTCGTTGAGCACCTTCACGGCGAGGTCGTAGCCGTTCTTCGTGTGCATGCCGTTGGTGGAATACTTGCCGGTGAGCGACACCGCCGCGCCCAGCGTGATGGTGCACTCCTCGGCCTGCGCCGCGCCGGCGGTCATCAGCGTCGCGGCGGCAACGGTGGCCAGAAGCATCTTGCGCCTGTGAAGCATTTTCGGGTCTCCCTCCTCATGGTAGTCGGTCCACAAGAGCCTCGCCCCTGTTGTATTGTCTCTTTTCCGGGGCAGCGGCCGATGCATTCGGCAGGATGCCGCAAGGCAGGGACATCGGCACGACAATGACGCTACTATGACTTGGCGAGGCGGGCAAGAGACAACAGGCACGATGAAACCGAACACCCCCGGCGGCGGACAAACGAAACCGGAAACGCAGGAAGCGGAGGCGGCCGCGCCCCCGCTTGCGCACATGCTGCGCCTCACGCTCAAGCGGCTGGACGCCATCCACCGCGAGCGTCTGGCCACCATCGACCTCACGCCGCAGCAGGTGGAGGTGCTCTCCGCGCTCAAGGGCAACGGCGGCATGCGCCAGAGCGATCTCGCCCGCCGCGTGGGCATGGATCCGGCCACCATGGCCGAGCTCGCCGCCCGGCTGGAGGAACGCGGGCTCATGCGCCGCGCCCCGCACCGCAAGGACAGGCGGGCGCTCGCCGTCTATCTCACGCCCAAGGGGCGCCGCCGGCTGATGAAGGCGCTGCCCCTGCTGGCGGAGGCCGACGCCCTGTTCCTCGCCCGCCTGCAGTCCAAGCAGAAAAAGCCCCTCCTCAACGCCCTGATGCGGCTAGCCGGCATGGAAACGGAAAAAGAGCGCGCGAAATGATCACGGACACTCCGCAAGACCATCGCCGCAACGCCCCTCCGATAAAAATCGGCGATGCCGGCGGCACCATTGCGCTGACCGGCGCCACCGGCTTCGTCGGCCGCCATGCGCTGGCCCGGTTGCTGGCGGACGGCTGGCGGGTGAACGCCCTGGCGCGCTCCGCCGAACGCATGCGCCGGGCGCTGGCCGATCTGCCGCCCGATGCCCGCGAGCGCGTTCACGTCGTTGACGGCGACCTCGCCGACGACGATGCCCTGCGCCGCCTGCTGGAAGGAGCGGACGCCGCCATGCATGTCGCCGGCGTGGTGAAGGCGCCGGACGAAAGAACGTTCCTCGCCGCCAATGCCAGGGCCGCCGCGCGCCTCGCCGGTCTGGCGCGGGAGTGGGGCGTGCCGCGGTTCGTGCATGTCTCGTCGCTGGCCGCGCGCGAGCCGCATCTTTCCACCTACGCCCGCTCCAAGCGCGAGGGCGAGGAAGCCGTGATGGCGGAGCTGGGCGATGCCGCCGTCGCTGTGCGTCCGCCCGCCGTCTATGGTCCGGGCGACGAGGCCACCTTCGGCCTCATCGACCAGCTCACCCGCTCCCGCGGGCTGGTGCCGGGGCGAAAGGACATGCGCGTCTCCCTCATTCACGTGCGCGACCTGGCCGATGCGCTGGCCCTGCTGGCGCGCACGCGGGCCGGTGGCGGCGAGGTGCTGGAGATGGACGATGGCCGCGAAGGCGGCTACGCCTGGGCCGAAATGGCCGAGGAAGCCTCCCGCGTCCTGGACCGGCGCGTGCGCCTGCACCTGCTGCCGCGGCCACTGGTGGCCACCGCCGCGCACGCGGCGGATGCGCTGGCCCGCCTCACCGGCCGCTCCTTCATGCTCTCCCGCGAGAAGGTCAACGAGCTGTATCATCACGACTGGGTGGCGCGCTCGCCGAAGGTGCAGGAACGGCTGGACTGGACACCGGCGCTGCAATTTGCTGATGGTTTGCTGGACACGCTGTGCTACTGGTGCGATCGGGGCAGGCTGCCGCCATCACGTTTGCCGGCGCGCCTGCGCAAGCACCCGCACAAGGGAAGAGCCGCGAAATGACCACCGCGCACAAGGACATAGAGGCCACCATCATGCGCCTGTTGCAGGCCTACAACAAGGAAGAGGCGCCTCTCTCGCCGGAAACGAACATCGCCGCCGACCTCAACATCGATTCGGCCGATGTGCTCAATTTCGTCATGGAAGTGGAAGACGAATTCGACATAGACATTTCCGTCAACGAGCTGGCGGATATCCACACCATCTCCCAGCTGGCCGCGCTGGTGGCCGAGCGCGTGAACGCCGACTGAACCCCCGGAAAGGGAACCGCATGGCCGACCTGCTGCAGAAATACGAGAAACTCAGGCGCCGCCACGATGATCTGGTGCGCTTCGGCGCCGATGCCGTGATGCTGGTGAACGAACGTCTGCTCTCCCCCACCCGCGCCATCATCAACGGCCGCGAAACCATTCTCGCAGGCACCAACAACTACATGGGCGTCACCTTCGAGCCCGACTGCATCGCGGCTGGCAAGCGCGCGCTGGAGCAATACGGCACCGGTACCACCGGCTCGCGCATCGCCAACGGCACCTATGCCCTGCACGTTCAGCTGGAAGAGGCGCTGGCCCGCTTCATGAACCGCCGCTCCTGCATGGTCTTTTCCACCGGCTTCCAGGCCAACCTGAGCATGATCGCCGGCCTGTGCGGCCCGGAGGACACCATCTTCATCGACATGGACTCGCACGCCTCCATCCACGACGGCTGCCGCCTGTCGGGCGCGAAGGTGGTGGTGTTCCGTCACAACGACGTGGAGCACCTGGCGAAGAGGCTTGAACGCCACCCGGCCGAAAGGGGCGGGCGCCTGGTCATCGTCGAGGGCATCTATTCCATGCTGGGAGACTTCGCCCCCCTGAAGGAAATCGTGGCGCTCAAGCGCGAACACGACTTCCAGCTGCTGGTGGACGAGGCCCATTCCTTCGGCGTGCTGGGCGAAACAGGACGGGGACTGGCGGAAATGGCCGGCGTGGAGGAGGGTGTGGACTTCATCGTCGGCACCTTCTCCAAGTCGCTGGGCGGCATCGGTGGCTACGCCGTCAGCAACCATCCGCATTTCGACGTTCTGCGCTACGCCGCCCGGCCCTACATGTTCACCGCCGCCCCCTCGCCCGCCTCCATGGCTACCACGCTGTGCGCGCTGAAGAAGATAGAGGCGGAACCGGAACGCCGCGACATTCTCATGCGCAACGCCGAACACCTCCAGAAGGGCCTGAAGGAGAAAGGCTTCGAGCTGGGCTTCGACGGCGCCATCACCCCGGTGGTGGCGGTCATCTGCCCAACCGAGCCGGCGGCCGTGGCCATGTGGAACGCGCTGCTGGAGAACGGCGTTTACGTGAACCTGGCGTTGCCCCCCGGCACGCCGAAGAAGCTGGCGTTGCTGCGCGCCTCCGTCTCCTCTGCCCACACGCCGGAAGAGATCGACGCCGTCATCGCCGCCTTCGAGAAGGCCCGCGCCGCCGTGGCCGACCTCGTGTGAGCCTCGCCCCCGTCAACGGGCCGGAACGCACCGCCATGCGCGACGAACCGCAACGCAGCGAAAGGAACCGCACCCCCTTCGGCCAGCGCGTGCACGCCCTGCGCCGCGCCCGCGGCATGACGCTCTCGCAACTGGCCGCCGAGCTGGGGGTGAGCCCCGCCTATCTCTCCGCCCTGGAGCATGGCCAGCGCGGCCGCCCTTCCTGGTGGCTGGTGCAGCGCATCATCGCCGTGTTCAACATCATCTGGGACGAGGCCGAGGAGCTCATCGAACTCGCACGCCTCTCGCACCCCCGGCCGGTCGTGGATGCCCGCGGCCTTTCGCCGCGCGCCGTTCTGCTCGCCAACCTGCTGGCGGAACGCATCCGCACATTGCGCGAGGACGAGGCGGAACGGCTGCTGCAGGTGCTTCGCGAAACGGCACGTGAAAAAACCGCAAGCCACGCGAAAGAGTCGTGAACTCATTATAATGCGCGCAACGAATCACTCCGGGGGCAAGGCGGGACCGACGAATGACGACCGATCCGCTGCACACGCCATTGCGCCGGCGCGGGCTTCGTGAGCGTCTGCGCCCGCGCGGCATCAGTCCGGCCATCATGGCCTTCGTCATGGTATTGTTCGCTCTGGGCGCGCTCGTCGCCTGGGCATGGATGGCGCCACCGCCGGAGGTTGCGCCGCTGGTGGTGGAGCGTGACCTGCCCGCGCGCCCCGCTGCCCCCGTGTCCTCGGCGGCGGTGGCGGAGCCCCCCATGCCCGAGGCGGCGGCGCCGCCGTCGGAGAAGCCGCGCGACCGTGTCCGCATCATCCGCAAGGGGCAGGCCAAGATCATCACCCTGCCGGACGACCCCGATGTGCAAGAAGCCCCGGCCATGTCGGGGCGGCGCCAGCGCGCGCTGAATGCTGGCAGTCTGCTGCTGGACGTGCGCCCCCTGCCACCGGCCCCGCAGCGCGACCTCGTACAGCGCACCAGGCTGGGCCCGCTGCCCAGGACAGGCCGTAATGGCCGCCGGCCGTGGAGGGTCTATGCCCGCCCGGTGCCGAAAAAGGTGCTGCGGTCGTCTCTGCCCAAACTGGCCGTCATCGTTACCGACCTCGGGCTGAACGGAAGCTCCTTCGCCATCGCCACGGACGATCTGCCGCCTGCCGTCAGCCTCGCCATCGTGCCTTATGCGAAGGGCGTGCGCGCGCTGGGGCTCAAGGCCCGGCGCAAGGGCCATGAGTTCTTTCTGCAGCTGCCGATGGAACCCTGGGGCTATCCGTCCATCAGCCCCGGGCCACGAACCCTGCTCGCTTCCGCCCGCCCGGAAGAGAACCGTCGCCGCCTGCACTGGTTCCTAACCCGCGCCGTGGGCTACGCCGGCATCATAACCTACGCCGGCCAGAAGATGCTGCAACAGGGCGAGGCCCTGGCCCCCGTCCTGCACGAGTTGCACAACCGTGGTCTGATGGCGGTTGACGACGGCACCGCGGCGAATTCCATGCTCAGCTCGCTGGGTATGGTCATCGGCCTGCCCGCCCTGCGGGCCGACATGCGCATTCCCGCTGGCCTGAAACCGCACGAATTGCGCGCCCGGCTCAAACGGGCGGCGGAAATCGCCCGCCAGCGCGGCCGTGCCCTGCTGGTGGTTTCCGCCGCGGACAGAACGACCCTGCCGATTCTGCAAAGCTGGCTCGCCGGTATCGTCAATGACGAAACCCTGCTGCTGGTGCCGGCCACCGCCCTGGCCCGTTTGCAGGCGCGGGAGGCGAAGCGATGAACGCCGCCGACGCCATGCGCAACCTGCCCTATCGCCCCTGCGTCGGCGTCGTCCTGTTCAACCCCGAAGGCCGGGTGTTCATCGGCCGCCGCATCGGCCTGCCGGTGGGGTTCGGCGAAACCGGCATATGGCAATTGCCGCAGGGCGGTATCGACGAGGGAGAGACGCCAGAGCAGGCCGCCCGGCGCGAACTGGCGGAGGAAATCGGCGTCTCCAACGCCCGCGTGCTGGGCGAAACGCCGGACTGGCTGTATTACGATCTGCCCGAACACCTCATGGGCAAGGTCTGGGGCGGAAAGTATCGCGGTCAGAAGCAGAAGTGGTTCGCGCTGGAGCACCTGGGCGACGAGCGCGAGGTAAACCTGAACGTACCTGGCCACCACCCGGAATTCGACCTCTGGCGCTGGGAGGAACTGGAGCGCATCCCGGAGCTGGTGGTGCCCTTCAAGCGCCACATCTACGAGGAACTCGTGCGCGCCTTTTCGCCCATCGCCGAAGAGCTCCGCCGGAAATCGGCAGCCTGATGGCGGCGGAAAAGAGCACCGCGCCCCCGCCCAACCACCTCGGGTTCATCATATCGGGTGGTTGGGCGGGGGCGCGGGGCGGTGGGCGGTCGAAAAATGACCCCGCGCTGCCCGAAGCGCCCGAATCGGTTATTGCGCTCACCCCGCCAGCTTCTGCAATTCCGCCAGGATGAGATCGCCCATTTCGGCGGTGGAGATGATCGTCGTCCCTTCGCGCGCGAGGTCGGCCGTGGCCACGTTCTGCGCCAGCGCGTTGGCGATGGCCCGCTCCACCTTGTCCGCCCATTCGCCCATGCCGAAGGAATAGCGCAGCATCATCGCCAGCGATGCGATCATGGCGATGGGGTTGGCCTTGCCCTGCCCAGCGATGTCCGGTGCCGAGCCGTGCACCGGTTCATACAGCGCCCGGCGCTTGCCGGTGTCGGCATCCGACGCGCCCAGCGAGGCGGAAGGCAACATGCCCAGCGAGCCGGTGAGCATCGCCGCCACGTCGGAGAGAATGTCGCCGAACAGGTTGTCGGTCACGATCACGTCGAACTGTTTCGGCTGCCGCACCAGCTGCATGGCGCAGTTGTCGGCCAGAATGTGTTGCAGCTCCACGTCCGTGTAATCGGCATCGTGCACCCGGCGCACCACCTCGTCCCACAACACGCCGGTCTTCATCACGTTCTTCTTGTCCGACGAATGCACGAGATTCCGCCGCGTGCGCGCCAGGTCGAAGGCCACCCGCGCGATGCGCTCCACCTCGTGTTCATGATAGAGCTGACTGTCCACCGCGCGCTTCTCGCCGGATTCCAGCGTCACGATTTCCTTCGGCTGGCCGAAATAGACACCGCCCGTCAGCTCGCGCACGATGAGGATGTCCAGCCCTTCCACCAGCTCGCGCTTCAGCGACGAGGCATCGGCCAGCGCCGGATAACAGATGGCGGGGCGCAGGTTGGCGAACAGGCCGAGATCCTTGCGCAGGCGCAGCAATCCCGCCTCCGGCCGCACGTCATAGGGCACGTCGTCCCACTTCGGCCCGCCCACGGCGCCGAACAGCACCGCATCCGCCGCCAGCGCCTTGTCCATGTCCTCCTCGGAAATGGCCACGCCACGCGCATCGTAGGCCGCGCCGCCCACCAGCCCCTCTTCCATCTCGAAGGAGGCAATGCCTTGCGCATTCATCCAGTCGAGGATCTTCCTCGCCTCGACCATGATCTCCGGGCCGATGCCATCCCCCGGCAGCAGCAACACGCGATAGGTGGCCATGTCTCCTGTCCCCTCTAACCTGTATATTTACCCACCGCGGCAGCACTATCCCTCCGAGTCATTGCCGGGCTTGTCCCGGCAATCCAGATTCAGGAGCTGATGCCTGTCGCGTCGGCAGCGTTATTCCGCCACTCCTTTCGTGTGGCCCCGGATTGCCGGCATGAAGCCGACAATGACGTTTCTTGAGGTTTACAACCACGGAAACCGTTCCGCGTAGTCCTTCTCGAAGGCCTCGATCCTGTCCAGCTTCTGGAGCGTCAGCCCGATGTCGTCCAACCCTTCCAGCAGGCAGTGCTTGCGGAACGGGTCGATGTCAAAGTGATACACGGAATCGTCCGGCGCCTGCACCTCCTGCGCCTGAAGATCCACAATGAACACCGCGCCCGGCTTTTCCGTCGCCGCCTGCATCAGTTGCGCAACATCCTCCTTCGGCAGACAAATGGGCAGGATGCCGTTCTGAAAGCAGTTGTTGTAGAAAATATCGGCGAAGCTCGGTGCGATGATGACCCGGATGCCGAAGTCCTTCAGCGCCCACGGCGCATGCTCGCGCGAGGAACCGCAGCCGAAATTCTCGTCCGCGATGAGGATGGTGGCGTTGCGATATTCCTCGCGGTTGAGAACGAACTCCGGATTCTCGCTGCCGTCCTCGCGATAGCGCATCTCGTGGAACAGGTTCTTCCCCAGTCCAGAGCGCTTGATGGTCTTCAGGAACTGCTTGGGGATGATCATGTCGGTATCGACATTGGTCAGCGGCAGCGGCGCCGCCACACCTTCCACGCGGGTGAACTTCTCCATGGCCCTGCACCTTCGGATGGTTGCGGTGTCGAGCGGTTTTTCACCCTTTCCACCGGCCAAGTCAAGCGGCGCTTCCGTTCATCCGCCGCGCTTCCTACACTCCATCACATGACCACCGCGATTCGCATTATCGGCATCGACCCGGGGCTGAACCACACAGGCTGGGGCGTCATAGAGGCGCGCGGCAACGACCTTGCGCACGTGGCCAACGGCACGGTGCACACGAAGGCCGATGCGCCGCTGGCCGCGCGGCTGATGATCATTCACAACGCACTCATGGAGATCATCTGCTCATTCAACCCGGCGGAGGCGGCCATCGAGGAAACCTTCGTCAACCGCGACGCCCGGGCCACGCTGAAGCTGGGCCACGCGCGCGCCGCCGCCATGCTCGCCGCCGCGCGGTGCGAACTGATGGTCGCCGAATACGCACCCAACCGCGTGAAAAAGGCCATCGTCGGCGCCGGGCACGCGCAGAAACGACAAGTCGCCGCCATGGTGGGCATGCTGCTGCCCAAGGCCAGGCTTGACGGCGCCGACGCGGCAGACGCCTTGGCCGTGGCCATCTGCCACGCTCACTACCGCGCCTCACTCGCGGGCGCCGCCGCGCTTTCCGGGAGAACACGATGAACATGATCGCCAAGCTGCGCGGGCGGGTGGATTCGCGCGGAGAAGACTGGATCGTCATCGACGTGAACGGCGTCGGCTACCTGGCCGAATGCTCCGCCCGCACGCTCTCGCGCCTGCCCGCGCCGGGCGAGGCGGCGGAAATCTTCACCCGCATGCTGGTGAGCGAATCCGCCATTCGCCTGGTGGGCTTCGCCGAAGAGGCCGAGCGCGAATGGTTCGACGTTCTCGCCGCCGTCTCCGGCGTCGGACCGAAGGTGGCTCTGGCGCTGCTTTCCGCCCTCTCGCCCAACGAGCTTTCCATGGCGCTGGCCAGTGGTGACACCGCCATGCTCACCCGCGCCAACGGCGTCGGCCCCAAGCTGGCCCGCCGGCTGGTGACAGAACTGAAGGACAAGGCACTGACCATCGGCGCCGGCACGTTGGAATTGCCGAAGGAGGCCGTGGCCGGCGTCGCCGCCGTCACCACGTCGCAAAACGCGGCGGACGCCGTCTCCGCGCTGGTCAATCTCGGCTACGGCCAGTCGCAGGCCTCCGCCGCCGTCGCCCAGGCCCTGAAAGAAGCGGGGGAAAACGCGGACACCGGCGAACTCATCCGCCTCGCCCTGAAGCAGCTGGCACAATGATCGCGTCCGCGCGCCGGTTCAGCGCGTCGGCACCGGCTTTTCGCCACGGTAGTCGTAGAACCCACGCTTGGTCTTGCGCCCCAGCCAGCCGGCCTCCACGTATTTCACCAGCAGCGGGCAGGGACGATACTTGGAATCCGCCAGCCCCTCGTAGAGCACCTGCATCAGGTTCAGGCAGGTATCCAGCCCGATGAAGTCCGCCAGCTCCAGCGGCCCCATGGGGTGGTGCGCGCCCAGCTTCATCGCCGTGTCGATGGCCTCCACCGTGCCCACGCCCTCATACAGCGTGTAGATGGCCTCGTTGATCATCGGCAGCAGGATGCGGTTGACGATGAAGGCGGGGAAGTCCTCCGCCACCGCCGGCGTCTTGCCCAGCGAGATGACGAACTCGCGCACACTCTGGAAGGTGTCGTCTTCCGTGGCGATGCCGCGGATCAGCTCGACGAGCTCCATCAGCGGCGCCGGGTTCATGAAGTGGATACCCATGAACTTTTCCGGCCGGTCGGTGGCCGCCGCCAGCCGCGTGATGGAAAGGGAGGAGGTGTTGGTGCCAATTATGGTGGCCGGCGGCAGATGCGGGCACAGCTCTCGAAAGATCTGGCGCTTGACCTCCTCGGATTCGGTGGCAGCCTCGATCACGATGTCGCACTCGGCGAAGGCCTCGACGTCGCTCACCGGAT
>JALUAB010000238.1 GCA_027051195.1 Hyphomicrobiales bacterium | reverse complement strand
CGCCTCTGAAGCACCGGAGTCGGCAGGCGCCTCCTTCCTTTCCGCCCGCTCCTCCGGCGGCGGCGCCTTTTCCTCCTCAGGCGTGGCGGCGGCAACCCGTTTCTCCGGCGCGGCCGGCTTCGGCTTCGGCTGCCGCAGCACCCTGCTCGGCGCGTCCGGGGCGCTCAGCACCACCAGCGGCGCCTGTCCCTTCTCCACCGGGGCCATGCTCACGGCCAGGCTCTGCACGGAGAAGGCTTCACGGCCATCCTTTCTGCCGCGCAGGGCAAGCTGATGCGCGCCGGTGAACAGCGGCCCGTCCGAAACATATGTCCAGGCACCGCTTTCGTCCGCCCGCACCGTGGCGACGACCTCGCCGTCGAGCACGATCTCCACCCGCGCTCCGGGAACGGCGCGCCCGGCAATGACCGTCTCGCCGGTGGGTTCCACGCGCACCACGTCGAAGGTGGGCGGCGTGGGCGCCGCCACCTTTTCTTCACGCTCCTTCGCCGCGCCATTTTCGGGCACGTCCGTTTTCCGTTTCGTGGCGACCGTTTTCGCGGGCGCGGGCTGCTGGGCGTCCTTCTTCGGTGCCAGCCGCGTGACGGCATCCACGGCTGACGGCTGCCGCGAAAATTGTCCCCGCCCCAGAAACAGGGCGAGACCGAGTGCGAGAATGAGTGCACCGGCAATGAGCAGCGCAAGGCGGTTCATCAGGATTCCTCCCTCCGGTGGCGCCGCCCCGGCAAGACGACGCAGCCACTGCTCCCCCGGTCGTCACAATCCGTTTCTGCCCGCTGTTTGGCTTTCTTGCAAGCCGAATCCGACGGCCGGGTTGCCGAATCGGGCACGGATGTGGTTGAGATACCGACCATCATCATCCGAACGGATACGGGATGGCTGCGCACCATGAGCGAACCAGCACGAAAACTCTGCGTCTACTGCGGCTCCAGCCACGGGGAGAATCCGGCCTACGCGGAAGCGGCGCGCACGCTGGGCCGCATGCTGGCGGATAACGGCATCGGGCTGGTGTATGGCGGCGGCTCGCTGGGGTTGATGGGCGAGGTGGCGAAGGCCTGCCTCGCCGCCGGCGGTTACGTGGTGGGAGTGATACCGGAGTTCCTGGTGCGCAAGGAGATCCTGCTGGAAAACGTGCAGGAGCTGGTGGTGACCGCCAACATGCATCAGCGCAAGATGACCATGTTCGAGAAATCGGACGGCTTCTGCGCCCTGCCCGGCGGCATCGGCACGCTGGAGGAGCTGGTGGAGATGGCCACCTGGTTGCAGCTGGGCCGGCACGTCAAACCCATCATCCTGGCCAACATCGACGGCTACTGGGATCCGCTGCTGGAATTGTTCGACCACATGCGGGAGCAGGGCTTCTTCCGCTCCAGCACGGAGGTCAAGCTGGATCACGTGCGGCGGGCGGAAGAGGTGGTGCCGCTGTTCGAGAAGCGGTTGAAGATCAAGCGCGAGCCTCTGTGGACGCCGGAGGAGCTGGAACGGCGCATGTGAGCGCGGCACAGGCGGGAGACGATCATGCAGGACCTGTTCGACACCATTTCGAAGACCCTGACGCCGGTGCACCGGGAGGGCTGGCGCTTCATCGGCATCGCCATCGGCGCGGCGCTGATCTCCTTCTGGCTGCTGCCGGACTTCATCGGCTGGCTGTTCGTCATCCTGGCCGCCTGGATCGCCTATTTCTTCCGCGACCCGGAGCGCACCACGCCGGTGCGCGAAGGACTCGTCATCGCACCGGCGGACGGCGTGATCTCCTCCATCCGCACCGCGCCACCGCCGCCGGAGCTGGATCTGGGCTCCGATGACGCACGGGTGTGCGTCTCCATCTTCATGAACGTGTTCGACGTGCACATCAACCGCGCGCCGGTGGACGGGCGCATCGCGGTGCTGACCTACATTCCCGGCAAGTTCCTGAACGCCGAACTGGACAAGGCCAGCGAACACAACGAACGGCAGGCCTTCTCCATCGAGATGGAAAACGGCCGGCGCATCGGCATGGTGCAGATCGCGGGACTGGTGGCGCGCCGCATCGTGCGCTTCACGCACGAGGGCGCGAGCGTGGTGGCGGGCCAGCGCATCGGCCTCATCCGCTTCGGCTCCCGGGTGGACGTGTGGCTGCCGCCGGGGGTTGAGCCCATCGTCCTGAAAGGGCAGCGGGCGGTGGCCGGCGAAACCATCATCGCCGACATGGCCTGCGAGCTGCCGCCGCCGGAGGCGCGCCGCAGCTGACGAAGACCGCCGGCGCTCCATGCCGGCGCCGGGCCGCGTTTCCCGCAGGCGCGGCGCGCTCAAGAAATATCAATGGTTCTCCCGCATACTCGCGAACGTTCCTGTTCCGGGCGCGTGCCCGGCGCGTCTGGCACGCACCTTGCTTGTCTGGCGTATCCGGAAAGGCAGATGCGCCATGCCGGCACGGGAACAGGGACGAGGCCGCATTGTCGCGCCGCCGTTCGTTTCGCTGGAGAACCGGAAGATGGCAAAACCGACGCTTGCAGAAAACAACGACGCCACGGACTGGGTGCTCGTCGGGGTGAAGGCACTGGGGCTGCTGGTGCTTATGGTGGCCACCGGATTCGGCTTTTCCGACAGGGTAACGCTTTTGCTGGACCAGGGGCGGCCGGTCACGCTGGCGTTCTACGTGGGCATGTGGGTGGTGGCCTACGGCGCGCTGCTCGTCGCCGCCATGCTGCCGAACGCCCGCGTGCGCCTGTTCTGGGCGTTCGTCATCGCCCTCACCAGCGCCGCCGGCTGGGCCTGGCAGCAGGTGGGCGGCACGTCACTCGGCGTGTTCGACGTGCTGTCGCTGTGGACGGCGCGGCACGAGGCGGGGCGGGCCATGACCAACTATCTGGGCACGCTGCCCGGTGCACTGCTCACCTTCGCCTCGGCCTTCCTGATGATAGCGGTGCCGGTTCGCCTCGCTCCCGGACGCCTGCGCAAGATGCTGAACGCGCTGTTTTGGGCTCCCGCCGCTCCCACGGCGTTGCTGGTGGCCATCCTGTTCCTGCGGGCGGGCGGTGGCACGCAGGCGATGCCTCTGCAATTCCAGCCCCTGGCGGTTACCCTGGTGGGACTGCAGAAGGCCTGGGGGCTGAATCTGAGCGAGCGTATGCAGGTTCCGTTTCCGCCCCGGCGCTCCGCGCGGGTGAAGAACATCATCCTTCTGGTGGACGAAAGCGTGCGCGCCGATTATCTGGACTTTCGCGCGGGCAGCCCGGTCACGCCGCAATTGCACGCGCTGCTGCCGCACGCCGCGGATTTCGGCAAGGCTGTCTCGGGTGGCAACTGCTCCAGCTATTCCAATGCCATCCTGCGCTTCACCGCGCAGCGCGAGAACATGGTGGAAAGCGCCCGCACCTACCCCACCCTGTGGCAATGGGCGAAGAAGGCGGGATTCACCACCGTGTTCATCGACGGCCAGTCCGGATTCATCAAGGACCCGGGCAAGCTGCAGAACTTCATGACGTTGCAGGAGACGAAATTCATCGATCACGTCATCCGCTTCGAGGGCACTTCCACCACGGAGCTGGACTTCGTCCTGCTGAACCGGCTGGCGAAGCTGCTGAAAGACAACGAGCGCCCGCTGTTCATCTATGCCAACAAGAACGGCGCGCACTTCCCCTATGACCAGGACTATCCCGCCGTGATGCGTCGCTTCCGCCCGACGGTGACCGAGGCGGGCGAGGAAACCCTGAGCGCGAAGGTCAATTCCTACCGCAACGTCATCGCCTGGAACGTGGACGAGTTCTTCCGCCAGCTGCTGCACAAGCTGGATCTGAAGGATACCATCATCATCTACACCGCCGACCACGCGCAGAATCTGGACCCGGCGCGGCTTCCCCATTGTTCCACGCACGACCCCGACCCGCGCGAGGGGCTGGTGCCGTTGCTGGCGATCACCGGAGAACGCGCCCTGCTCAGACGCTTTCGACAGGCGGCGGACATGAACCGCAACGCCGCGAGCCATTTCCAGATCGCGCCGACGCTGCTCACGCTCATGGGCTACGACCGCAAGGACCTGGCGGGCATGTATGGCCCTTCCCTGCTGGACAGGCTGCCGCGGGGACAGGAGCTCGCCTTCTCCTACGGCGACATCTTCGGCCTGTTCTCCCCGGAGGTGCACTGGCAGGCTCTGGACACCACCCGCGACTGGCTGGAAACGCCGGCGAAGGAACATCTGCTGCATCGCAGCGGCGCACTCGGTGAGAAGGCTCCGGGCAAGGTTGGCATGCGTCCGTCCGGGCGTGCTAAGGTAACCGCCAGGTGAAGGCAGACACCATGAACCTCATGATGAAACACGCGCCCGAAAGGACATTCGACGATGGCCGGCCGGCCCGGCGGCGCCGGCGGCTGCGGGTGATTCCGTTGCGCTTCCTGCTGCCGAACCTGGTGACGCTGCTGGCGGTGTGCGCGGGCGTCACGGCCATCCGGCTGGGCATCGACGGACGCTACGAGCTGGCGGTGGGGGCGGTGATCCTGGCGGCGGTGCTGGACGCCATCGACGGGCGGCTGGCGCGGCTGCTGAAGGGCACCTCGCGCTTCGGCGCGGAGCTCGATTCGCTGGCCGACTTCGTGAATTTCGGCGTGGTGCCGGCCATGCTCATCTACCTGTGGTCGCTGCATGCGCTGAAGAACCTGGGCTGGGTGATCGCCCTGGCGCTGGTGATCGCCTGCGCGCTCAGGCTGGCGCGGTTCAACGTGATGCTGGAAGACGACGACGCGCCGGAGTGGCACAAGGCCTTCTTCGTGGGCATTCCGGCGCCGGCCGGGGCGCTGCTGGCCATCTCGCCCATGTTCCTGGGGTTCCTGGGGCTGGTGACGGACGGCGCGTTCATCGCGCCGGCGGTGCTGGCATGGGTGGCGCTGGTGGCGCTGGGCATGATTTCGCGGTTGCCCACCTTTTCCGGCAAGAAGCTGACGAGGCGCATTCCGCGTGAATGGTTCCTGCCTCTGCTGGCGGGCATCGTGTTGTCGCTGGTGCTGCTGATCGCCTTTCCATGGACGATGATGACGCTGGCGGTGCTGGCCTACGTCGCCTCCCTGCCCTTCGCCTGGAAGAGCTTCCGCCGGCTGGAGGAACAGGAGAAGCTGAAGGCGGAGGCTGCCGGCGGCGCATGAGCGGCGAAAACGGTCATATCCGCATCGATCCCGTCACCGGCGAGATCCTGCCGGCGGCGGAGCCCGCGGCATCGGCGCCCGCGCCCAACGTGGTCGAGTATTCCGTCTCGGAAATCTCCACCGCTATCAGGCGCACCATGGAGGACACCTTCGGCTTCGTGCGGGTGCGTGGCGAGGTGGGGCGTGTTTCGCGCCCGGCGTCCGGGCACGTCTATCTGGATCTCAAAGACGAGAAGGCGGTGCTGGCGGCGGTGATCTGGCGCGGCACGGCGAAACGGCTGAAGATGCAGCCCGAACAGGGGCTGGAGGTGGTGGCCACCGGGCGCATCACCACCTACGCCGGGCAGTCCAAATATCAACTCGTCATCGAATCGCTGGAGCCGGCGGGACTGGGCGCTCTGATGGCGCTGCTGGAGGAGCGGCGGAAGAAACTGGCCGCGGAAGGGCTGTTCGACGAGGCGCGCAAGAAACCGATCCCCTGGCTGCCGAAGGTCATCGGTGTGGTCACCTCGCCCTCCGGAGCAGTGATACGCGACATTCTGCACCGGCTGTCCGACCGCTTTCCGCGGCATGTGCTGGTGTGGCCGGTGCGGGTGCAGGGCGAAACCTGCGCGGCCGAGGTGGCGCGCGCCATCGCCGGTTTCAACGCCCTGCCCGAACATGGCCCCATCCCGCGGCCCGATCTCGTCATTGTGGCGCGTGGCGGCGGCTCGCTGGAGGATCTGTGGGGATTCAACGAGGAGGTGGTGGTGCGCGCGGCCGCCGCCTCCGCCATTCCGCTCATCTCGGCGGTGGGCCACGAAACGGACTGGACGCTCATCGACCACGCGGCGGACTGGCGCGCGCCCACACCCACGGCGGCGGCGGAAAAGGCGGTGCCGGTGCGCGCCGACCTGATGGCCTACGTGCACGAGCTGAGGGCGCGGCTGCTGCGCGCCATGACGGCGCGCATGGAGCGCGAGACGCAGCGAGTGCTGGCGGCGGCGCGGGCGCTGCCGCGGCCGGAAGAAGTTCTGGCGATGGCACGGCAGCGGCTGGACGTGGCGGCGCACAGGCTCTCCGCGGCGCTGATGCATCTGGCGCAGGCGCGCCGGGCACAGCTGGCGCGGGCGGAAGCGCGGCTCTCCCCGCATCTGTTGCGGCGCTTCATCGGGCAGGAGCGGCAGCGGCTGGCGGCGTTGGCAGCGCGCATGCCTCGGGCGGCGGAGGCCTCGCTGGAACGGCGCCGGGCACGGCTGGAGGCAGCGGCGCGATTACTGGATTCACTCGATTACCGGGCGGTGCTGAAGCGCGGCTACGCGCTGGTGCACGACGCGGCAAAGGGCGGCCTGCTGACGGCGGCGGCGCAGGTGGCGCCCGGGCAGGCGCTGCGGCTGGAGTTTCACGACGGAGCAATGCCGGCCACAGCCGCGGGTGGCGGCGGGCGGGGGCGCCCGGCCAGCGGTAACGCAGCCTCCCGTGAAAGGCCGCGCGCGCCGCGCAAACCATCTTCCGCCGGAGACGATGGCCAGGGGTCGCTGTTCTGAAGGGAGCCCCGCGTCGTTTCCGTTCCTGGCGCGCTCAGCGGCCTTTCGCCTCCTCTCCCATCAGCAGCGGCAGCCATTCGCGCCAGCGGTTGAGATGATCGTAATCGGCGCCGCCACGTTCGCGCCGGCCATGATCCAGCGGCAGATAGGGCTGCGCCGGGTCGAGATACCCTTGCAGCAGGCGTTTCAGCCCGGTGAGCGCGTCCCGTGCGCGGGTAGCCACGTCGCGTCTGTCCTTCTGGCGCGGGCCTGGTGCGTGCCAGTCCCGGCGTTCGCCGGGCGGTTCGCCGCCGGAGAGTTTCACCAGTACCAGTTCAGCGACGTCGCGAACATCCCCCTGCCCCGCGAAAGCGCCGTGCATGGCCAGCGCCGCCTCCAGATCCATCTGCGGATCGTAGTCGCCGCTGTCGGGCGACGGCGCGGGCAACTGGCCGGTCTTGTAGTCGATGATGCGCAGCGCGCCATCCTCCAGCACGTCGATGCGGTCGGCGCGGGCGGAAAGCCGTGCCGTCACGCCCGCCACCTCGAAGGTCATGCCGCCGCCGGCTTCGGCATGGGCGCGCAACAGGCCGTCGCGCCAGATTTCCTCGCAATCGCCCACGAACCATTCCGCCATACGGCGCAGGCGCCCTCGCACCTGTTGCAGATGGGCCGGATTGCCGATGTGCTCCTCGTGCGCCCGTTCCAGCAGCCGGATGAGCGCATTCACCGCGTCTTGCGGCAGCGCATCCGGCCAGCGGCGGGCGAATTCCTCCAGCGCCGCGTGCACGGCGGTGCCGAAGAGCCTGGGCGTGGGCGCGGGCGTGAGCGATTCCACGGGCAGGAGCCGCAGCACGCGCTCGGCGAAAATTGCATAGGGATCGCGCAACAGCGTCTTCACCCGGCTGGCGGAAAAGTCCAGCGGCCGCAAATGCACCGGCGGGCACGGGCGTGGCGGCTGCACCCTGATCACGTCGCCCGCTTCCGGCACGTCAAGCCGCGCGGCCAGCTCCAGCGGCCAGGGCTGACGCTGCAACAGGGCATCGTAGCCGGCGGCACGCAGCAGCGCCTGCAGCCGCACCAGCCAGCGCGAGGGTTCCACCGGCTGCTGCTCGATGCGCTCGGCGCAGGTGAACCAGACCTCGCGGCCGGCCGCGGCCTGCGCGAAGTCGTGGGCGGAGAGGCCGATGCGCCGCTCCGGCACCGGCAGATGCAGGAACTCCCGATCGGTGCGGTTCAGCCATGGATCATTGCGCGTGGTTTCCGGCCAGACACCTTCGTTGAGGCCGCCCAGGATCACCCGGTCGGCGGTGAGCATGCGCGCCTCGAGCAGGCCGAGGATGGACAGGCGGGCATGCATGGGCTGGTGCGGACGCACCGGCCGTGCCGCCAACTCCGAAACGAGAAAGGCGACGAAATCTGCCGGTGCCAGCAGTGGCGCGGCGTCGATGTGGGCGAAAACCTCCGACAGCGCGTTGGCCAGCACCTCCCCCTCCTCGCCACGCCAGAGCAGCGATGAAACCTCGCCCGGCGGGGTGGTGACGTCCTCAGCCACTTTCAGCAACGTTTGCAGCAGCTGCTGCGGCGGGCGGCGGCGCGGGCCGTCGAAAGCGTCGGCCAGCGGCGCCAGCGCATCGGCCATATCCTGCGCCAGCGATTGCACCGCCTGCCAGCGGCGGGCACCCATGTGGCGCACATTGGGGTGCTCGTGACGGCCGCCATCCTCGCCGAGCACGGTCCGCCCGCGCATGGCGGCGATATCCGGCAGGGCGTAAAGGCCATCGAACCGCATCACCGGGCGCAGGACGGCAAGCTCAAGATCGGCGGCGGCGCGGGCGCAGTCGCCGCGGCGGCGGCGGAAACAGGCCAGCGGATGGGCCAGCAGGCCGGCCAGCGCCACCGGGGGGAAGTCTTCCAGCGCCGCCTCCATCAGCAGCTTGAGAAAGGCGCCGGCGGGCGTGTCGATGACCGGGCGACCGGCGGAATCGTCCACGTGAACGTTCCAGCGGGCGAGTTCGGCGCGAACGGCGCGGGCCAGCGCCCTGTCCGGCGTGATCAGCATGCACGTCTTGCCCGGCGTTTCCAGGGTTTCGCGCATGAGCGCCGCAATGCCCAGCGCCTCCTGCCGGCGGTTGGGCGCCTGCAGCATGTAGAGTCCCTCGGCGCCGTCACGCA
>JALUAB010000237.1 GCA_027051195.1 Hyphomicrobiales bacterium | reverse complement strand
CGCCCGTTTCCGCATCCACCCGCAGCGACATGTCCATTGGCTCATAGACGAAGTGCGAATGCCCCCGCCGCTGCCCCTCAAGCATCAGCGCGAACGTGGAATCGCTCGCCACGTCGATACTCTCCAGCGGATCCATCTGCACCGCCACCTTCAGCCCCATGCCCGGCTCCCTTCGCTGTTTCTGCCCTTGTCTTCGCGCTTGCCGTCAGTCTGGCCATCCGTGGCCGGGCGTCAAGCCCGCTGGATGGAATACATGCATCCGTGGCGGGCCGGGCGTGCAGGCTCGCCTTGCGTTGACGTGACGCCGCGGTTGCCGTTATAAGCGCGGTTCGGAACGTGCCGCCGCGTCGGGCGGCCGGAAGAACGCTTGAAACACGTCTGGAGCTGGGAACGATGAAACGCACCTTTCAGCCGAGCCGCCTCGTGCGCAAACGCCGTCATGGCTTTCGTACCCGCATGGCCACCCGGGGCGGCCGCAAGGTTCTGGCCCGCCGCCGCGCCAGGGGACGGAAGCGCCTCTCCGCATAGGCCGCGCCGGGCTGTCTTGAGAAGTGATTTTGGCCAGGGCACGAATTGCCTCCTCGCTCCTCCGCCCAACCACTTGAGTTCACCATATCGGGTGGTTGGACGGGGCAAGCGACGAGGCGTGAAACCAGCAAGGCCCTCTCCCCCACCCGGTCATGCGAGTTTCACGATTTGGTGGCCGGGTGGGGGAGAGGGCCGGTGCGAGCGCTTCAGCGCAGGTAGTCTTGGCGGTGGGCGGCATGCGCTTCAGCGCAGGAAGGTCATCATGCCCGCTGAACATCGCAAACACGGCCCGTTGCCGCCGCGCATCCGGCAACGCCGCGATTTCCTTGCCGCCGCCCGCGCCTTGTTCCGCCCCATGCCCTGCGTGGTGGTGCAGATGCGCCATCGCGGCGATGATGCGCCCGCCCGCGTAGGCTTCACCGTGACAAAGCGAATCGGCAAGGCCGTGGTGCGCAACCGTGCGCGCCGCCGCCTGCGCGAGGCCGTGCGCCTGTTGCCGCGTGACTTGCTTCAACCCGGCCATGACTATGTTTTCATCGCCCGCGAGGGCACGGCCACTTGCGATTTCGCCACGCTGATGCAACAAGTGCGCAGCGCCTTGCATAAGCTCAACGCCGGAAAGGGGCACGCCTCCCGCCCGCGCCGTGGCAAGGGAGGCAGCTGATGGTTGAAGGAAGCCGAATATTGCCCCGCGCCCCCGTCCAACCACTTGCGCCCATCATGTCGGGTGGTTGGGGGAGGCACGGGGCGATGGGCGGCAACGAGAATTCGGGGTCTCGCACAGATGAAAGACGAACAGCGCAATTTCATCATCGCCATCGCGCTGTCGCTGGCCATCATTCTCGGCTGGCAGATGTTCTTCGCACCCAAGCCGAAGAAGGCGCCGCCACGGGAAACGCCCGCGGCGACGCAGGCGCAGCCCGGAGCGACGGCCACCGGGCAGGGTGCTTCCGGAGAAATCCCCAGTGCCACGCCGTCCGCCGCCCCGGCCGTGCCGGGCGCCGCCACGCCGGGCAAGGTCGTCACCCGCGAGCAGGCCCTCGCCGCCACGCCGCGCGTGACCATCGACACGCCGAGCCTCAAGGGCTCCATCAACCTCAGGGGCGGGCGCATCGATGATCTGGTGCTGAAGAAATACCGCGTCGGCATAGAGCCGGACAGCCCCAACATCGTGCTGCTCAACCCGGAAGGCGCGCCCAACGCCTATTTCACCGAAACCGGCTGGGCTCCGCCCGCGGGCGGCGATCTCAAGATGCCCGCGCCGGATACCGTGTGGAAGGTGGAAAAGGGCGACAGGCTGGCCGTGAACAGCCCCGTCACCCTCGTGTGGGACAATGGCCAGGGGCTGATCTTCCGCCGCACTTTCACGGTGGACGAACACTACATGTTCACCATCACCCAGGAGGTGGAAAACCGCACCGGAAAGGCCGTCACCCTGTTCCCCTATGCCCGTGTGCAGCGTCACGGCATCCCCAAATTGCAGGGTTTCTTCATCCTGCATGAGGGGCTCATCGGCGTGCTGGACGGCGAGCTGCAGGAGATCACCTATTCGGCCATCAAGGATGATGAGCGGCTCGTCCAGCAGGACTCGAAGGGCGGCTGGCTGGGCATCACCGACAAGTATTGGGCCGTAACCGTTATTCCTGCCAGCCAGAAGGATCCGATTCTCGGGCGCTTTCTCTACCTGCAGCGCGATGGCAAGGATGCCTTTCAGGCGGATTTCCTGAACAAGTCCGGCTTGCAGGTTCCCGCTGGCGGCAAGGCCGCCACGGCCACGCGCATTTTCGCCGGGGCCAAGGAAGTGGCGCTGGTGGATGGCTACGAGGCGAAATACGGCATCGACCGTTTCGAGCTGCTCATCGACTGGGGCTGGTTCTATTTCATCACCAAGCCCATGTTCTGGCTGCTTCACTATCTCTACCTGTTCCTCGGCAACTACGGGCTGGCAATTCTGGCGGCCACCGTGCTCATCAAGCTGGTGATGTTCCCACTGTCCAACAAATCCTATGCCTCCATGGCGGAGATGAAGAAGCTGCAACCGGAGCTGATGCGCATCCGCGAGCTCTACAAGGATGATCCGATGCAGCAGCAGAAGGCGATGATGGAGCTGTATCGCAAGCACCAGGTATCGCCCATGTCCGGATGTCTGCCCATGCTGGTGCAGATTCCCATCTTCTTCGCCCTCTACAAGGTGCTGTTCGTCACCATCGACATGCGTCATCAGCCGTTCTATGGCTGGATTCGCGATCTGTCCGCGCCCGACCCCACGAATCTCTTCAACCTCTTTGGCCTCATTCCGTGGGATCCTCCCTCGTTTCTGCACATCGGCGTGTTGCCGCTCATCATGGGCCTCACCATGTGGGTGCAGATGAAGCTGAACCCGCCGCCACCGGATCCGATCCAGCGCCGGCTGTTCGACCTCATGCCCATCCTGTTCACGTTTCTCCTGGCGCCGTTCCCGGCCGGGCTGGTGCTCTACTGGACGTGGAACAACATTCTCTCCATCTTCCAGCAGTATTACATCATGAAGAAGCACGGCGCGGAGATTCACCTGTGGCAGAACCTGAAGGAAAGCCTGCCCGGCTTCAGCCGCAAGACGTGAACGGCAGCACCGCAGACGAGCGCGCCGAACGCGAGCGCGCCGCCGAGCGCATCCGCGCGCGCGCCACGCAGGCGCTCTCTGCCCTGTCGGAGGAGCAGCGCGCCGCGGCGTTGCAGGCGGGGCAGCAGTTGTTCGCCCGGCCGCCCACGTTCCTCATGGGCGTGGCCGACATGCGCCAGCTGCCCGCGCCGTTTGAGGCCGAGGCGGCTTTCGCCGGGCGCTCCAATGTCGGCAAGTCATCGCTCATCAACGCCCTGTTCAACCGCAAGGATGTCGCCCGCGTTTCCAACACGCCCGGCCGCACCCGCGAGCTGAACTATTTTACCCTCGCCGAAGACCGCCTCGCGCTGGTGGACATGCCGGGTTATGGTTATGCGAAGGCGCCGAAATCGCTGGTGAGGAAATGGCAGACGCTGGTGCGGGATTACCTGCGCGGCCGTCCTTCGCTGCGCCGGGTGTTCATCCTCGTCGATTCCCGCCACGGCCTGAAGGAGCAGGACAGGCTGGCCATGGATCTGCTGGACGAAACGGCGGTAAACTACCAGATCGTGCTCACCAAGGCCGACAAGACGCGCAAGGACGCGCTGGAGAAGCTCATTGCCCGCATCGCCGCCGAGCTGGCCGTCCGTCCCGCTGCGCATCCGGAAATCCACGTTACCTCCGCCCGCAAGAAGCGGGGGCTGGACGAACTGCGCGCCGCCATAGCCTCCCTCCTGCCGCAGGAACACGCATGACGCGCCGGGCTCGCCATCACGCCTGCGAAAGCGGCCATCCCGGGAAGGAAGGCGTCGCCATTTCCGTTGCGCGGGCCATCTTCCCGCAAGACGGGCCTTCCGCGCTTACCCTGTAATCGTTTTAATTTCCGCAATGTTGCACGCTGCTGCTAGATTGCGACCATGAACAGGCATGCGGATATCCCGGCCGCCTCCGTGGAGGAGCCGGCGAAAACACCGGACACCCCGGCGCCGCGGCCACGCAAGGGGCGCTGGCTGGCGCAGGGGCTGCTGGCGCTGTTGCTGCTGGCGGCGGGTTTCGGCGGCTGGAAGGTCATCATGGCGCTGGCGCCGGAGCCGAAGGTGCGCCCGGCCGTGGAGCGGCCGGAGCCGGTGCGCGTCGTTGCGGCGCGCCAGGCCGATGTGCGGCCCGGCTGGACGCTCTATGGCGAGGTGGTGCCGGCGCGCTTTTCCACACTGCAGCTTCCCGTTTCCGGGCGTATCGTCTGGGTGTCGCCGAATTGGAAGGACGGTGCGCACGTTGATGCGGGTGAGGAGCTCTTGCGCATCGACGAGGTGCCATACCGCGCCGCCGTGGCCGAGGCCGAGGCCGCGCTGAAGGAGGCGCGGGCGCGGCTGGCGGAAGCGGAGCTGGCGGTGTCCTCCGCGGAGCGGTTGCTGAAGGAGGCCGAGGCCCAGTTTGCCGTGGCGCAGCGGGAATACGACCGCACCCGCACGCTGGTGGCGCGCGGTTCCCTGCCCCGCGCGCGGCTCGACGCCCAGCAGCAGAAATACCTGACGGCGCGCGAGAAGCTGGAGCAGCGCAAGCAGGCGCTGAGCGCGGCGAAGGCGCGCCTGGCCCAGGTGCGCGCGGCGCTCACCCGCAGCGAATGGCAGGTGAGGAAAGCGCGCGACAATCTGGCCAACGCCACGTTGCGCGCTCCCTTCTCCGGTCAGCTCACCAAGGTGCAGGCGGAAGTGGGTCAGAGCGCCGGGCCGGGCGCGGCGCTGGCCACGTTGCTTTCCGATGGGCCGCCGGAAATCCGTTTCGCCATTCCGGAAGAGCGCCTGATGGCGCTCAAGCGCGCCGGCGAGAAGGTTGAAGGCCGCGCCGTGGATATCCTGGTGCCCGCGCGCTCCGGCGATGTGCGGCTGGCCGGCCGCGTCGTGCGCGAATCGGCCAGCGTGACGCGCAAGGAGGGCGCCGCCGCGCTGTTCGCGAAGACGGACAGGCCGGATGAGGCCCGCTGGCTCAAGCCCGGCGCCTTCGTGAAGGTGCGCATGCGGGGGCCGCTTTTCACCCACGTAGTGCTGCTGCCGGAGGCGGCGCTGCACGGCGACGATGCGGTCTATGCCGTGCGGGAGGGCAGGCTGGTGCGCCTGCCTGTGCACGTGCTGGGCATGGTCGGTGGCAAGGTCATCGTGCGCGGCGTGCCGCCGGGAACGCTGGTTGTGCGCCACAAGCTGGCCGAACCGAAGCCGGGCATGCCGGTGAAGGTGCTGGAACAGGGTTGAATCATGCCGGAGCGGTCTGACAGGCCGGCGGAAAATCCCGTGCCGGGGCCATTGCCGCGGGAAGAGCCGCATGGTTCGCCGCTGGCGGGACTGGTGCGCTTTTTCACCCATCATCGCACCGCCGCCAACCTGTTGATGATCGCCATGCTCATGCTGGGTGTCATCGGCATCACGAAAATAAACACGCAGTTCTTCCCCACCATCGAGTTTCCGCAGGTTTCCGTTACGGTCACCTGGGAAGGGGCGACGCCCGCGGACATGGAACGCAGCGTCATCCGCAACCTGGAGCCGGCGTTGCGTACGGTGTCCAATCTGGACACCTACTATGGCGTGGCGCGGGAAGGCTGGGCCTACATCTCGCTCACGTTCGTGCCGGGCACGGACATGAACCTGGCGCTTTCCGACGTGAAGAAGGCGGTGGATGGCGTTACCACTCTGCCGGAAGACGCCGACCCGCCGCAGGTAAAACGCGTGGTGCGCCACGAGGTGGTGGGCAAGCTGCTTCTCACCGGTGACGTGCCGGAGAAGAAGCTGAAGGAGGTGGCGCGCAAGGTGCGCGACGCCATGCTGGATGCCGGTGTTGCGCGGGTGAGCATGACCGGCGCCCGGCGTGAGGAAATCATTGCGGAGATTCCGCCGACTCAGCTGCGTCAGCTCGATCTCGACCTCGCCGCCATTGCCTCCAAGGTGCGTTCGGAAACGCGTGACGTGCCCGCCGGCAACGTCTCCGGGGTGGTGGAAAAGTCCGTGCACGGCGCTGGTCGCCCGCGCTCGGCGGAAGGTATCGGCCAGATCATCGTGAAGGGCGATACCACGGGCAATGTCGTGCGCCTGGCCGACATCGCGCGCATTCACGACGGCTTCGACCCGCTGGCCGAGCGTGGTTATGTCAACGGCAGGCCGGCCATCCAGCTCATCATCTGGCGCACGCCGGAGGCCGATGCGCTGAAGACCGATGACATCTTCGAGAAAGTGGCCGCGGAGTTGCGGCGAGATCTGCCCACCGGCATCGAGATGCGCATCTATGACGTGCGCGCCAAATACATCCGCGACCGCATCCAGATGCTGCTGCGCAACGGTGCCCAGGGCCTGCTTCTGGTGCTAGTGGTCCTGTTCCTGTTTCTCAACGGCCGCATCGCCTTCTGGGTGGCGGTGGGCATTCCGGTTTCGGTCATGGCCACCATGCTCATCATGTGGCTGTCCGGCCAGACCATCAACATGATCTCGCTGTTCGCCCTCATACTGGTGCTGGGCATCATCGTGGACGATGCCATCGTCGTGGCCGAGCATACGGAAACCTTGCGCCGCGCCGGCATGCGTCCGCTGCTGGCGGCGGAAAACGGAGCGTTGCGCATGCTGGGGCCCGTGCTTGCTGCCTCGCTCACCACCGCCGCTGCCTTCATGCCCCTGTTCTTCTTCGAGGGCCGTATCGGCCAGATGATCATCGCCCTGCCGCTGGTGGTCATTTCCGTGCTTGCCGCCTCGCTTGTCGAATGCTTCCTGGTGCTGCCCGCGCACCTGCGCCATTCCTTGCGCCATGCCGGGCCGCCCTCACGCTTCCGGCGGTGGTTCGACGGCCTGTTCGACCGTTTGCGTGAAGGCGCCTTCGGCCGGCTGGCGGCGCTGGCCTACGACTGGCGCTACGTGACCTGGGCGATTGCGCTGGCGTTACTGATGATAATGCTGGCCCTGCCGTTCTCCGGCAATGTACGGTTCCATTTCTTCCCCGCGCCGGAGACGGAGTTCATCCGCGCCCGCATCATCATGGCCGCGGGCACGCCACGGGAGCAGACGCTCAGGGCCGTGGCCGTGGCCGAGCGGACGCTGCGCGAAGTGGCCAGGAAAATGAGCGGCGGCGAAGAGAGGGTCATAGAGGCCACCTTCGCCCGTGTCGGTCGCATGGGCTTTTCCCGCGGCGACCATCTGGCACAGCTGGACGTGCAGCTCACGCCATCGGAGGAGCGCCAGCGCGTGCGCACCCGCGCCCTGCTGCGCGCGTGGAAAAAGGCCATGCCGCCCGTGCCGGGGCTGGAGCAGCTTTCCTTTGGCCGCCGCCACATGGCCGGCGCGCCGAAGGATCTGGAAATCGAGCTGAAGGGCGACGATCCGTTCGTGCTGAAGAAGGCCGCCGGCGAGGTGATGGCACTATTGAAGCGCGTGGACGGTTTGCAAGACATCTCCGACGATCTTCCCTACGGTAAGCGCGACATCCGCCTGATGCTCAAACCGCAGGCGGAGATGCTGGGCTTCACGCTGGCCGACGTGACGCGGCAGGTGCGCGCCGCCCTGCTGGGCGAAGTGGCGCGCAAGTTCGCGCGCAACGGCGAGGAGGTGGCGCTGCGCGTGAAGCGCTCCGACGAGATCACCGGCACCGGCGCGCTGGCGGACATGTATGTACGCAGCCGCACAGGCACCTGGCTGCCGCTGGCGGACGTGGCCGAGATGCGCGAGGAATCGGGCTTCACCACCATCTACCGCCGCGATGGCAGGATCTCCGTCACCGTCATGGCCGACATAGACGAGGACAGGCAGACGCTGGACGGCGCGATGAAGGCCATCAAGGCCGGCGGCTTCGACACCATCCTGGCGAAATACGGTATCGACGCCACCTTTGCCGGCGGGGCGAAGGAGCAGCGCGAGAGCATGGAGGATTTCCGGCTCGGTGTGGCCGTGGCGCTCATGCTCATCTACATCGTGCTGGCGCTCATCTTCGGCAGCTACACCCGGCCGCTGGCCATCATGGCCATCATCCCCTTCGGCGTTATCGGCGCCATCTTCGGCCACTGGGTGATGGGCTATGCGCTCACCATCCTCAGCCTTATCGCGCTCCTGGGCCTCTCCGGCATCATTGTCAACGACAGCATCATCCTCGCTGCCCGCGCCGATGAGCGCTGCCGCAACGGCGAGAGCATGCGCGAGGCCGCCATTGGCGCATCGAAGGACCGGTTGCGCGCGGTGCTGCTCACCTCGCTGACCACCATCGGCGGTCTGCTGCCGCTGATGTTCGAGAAATCGTTGCAGGCGCAGTTCCTGCTGCCGATGGCCATCACCATCGTCTTTGGTCTGATGGTGACGACGCTGCTGGTGTTGTTCCTGGTACCGGCGACGCTGGGCGTTTTTCACGACATTGGCCGCCTGCTGGCGCCCGTGCGCCGCGCGCTGGCCCCGGCGGAATGAGCGTCACGCGGCCTACACCAGCTGCGCCAGCCGTGCGGGCAGCTCGGTGGGGCTGAGCCGCGTCAGGTCCTTCGGTTCCTCCTTCCGCACAACGCGGCGCAGCGGCTCGGGCATGGCCTCGCGCAGATACCCCAGCATTTTCGGCGGCGCCACGATGATCAGCTCGTCGAAATCGTTCTTCTTGCGGTGTTCGTCCAGCAGCTCGGCGATCTTCAGCGCGAAGGCCTGCTGCTCGTGCATGTGCGGGTCGGTGGAAGGCTCCATGGCGTGCCGTCCGTGTGCC
>JALUAB010000236.1 GCA_027051195.1 Hyphomicrobiales bacterium | reverse complement strand
AACGCGGTGAACCTCACCGACGGGCTGGACGGTCTGGCCATCGTGCCGGTGATGATCGCTTCTGCCAGCTTCGCGCTCATCGTCTATCTGGTGGGCAACCGGGTGTTCGCGGACTATCTGCAGATCCACTACGTGCCCGGCGTGGGTGAAATGGCCATCATCGCCGGGGCCATCGTTGGCGCGGGGCTGGGGTTCCTGTGGTATAACGCGCCACCGGCGCAGATCTTCATGGGCGATACCGGGTCGCTGGCGCTGGGTGGGGCGCTGGGCGCGTTCGCGGTGGCGGCGCGGCACGAGCTGGTGCTGGCCATCATCGGCGGGCTGTTCGTGCTGGAGGCGGTTTCCGTCATCGTGCAGGTGGTTTCCTTCAAGCTTACGGGCAGGCGGGTGTTCCGCATGGCGCCGCTGCACCATCACTTCGAGAAGAAGGGGTGGAAGGAGGAAACCATCGTCATCCGTTTCTGGATCATCGCCGTGGTGCTGGCGCTCATTGGCCTGGCGACATTGAAGTTGCGCTGAAGCGCGGGGATTTTTTACGCTGAAGCACCACCGCTCACCGCCCCACGCCCCCTCCCAGCCACCCGATATTGTGGGCAAGTGGTTGGACGGGGGCGTGGGGCTGTAGCTTCACGCTGAGGCGCAGACCGCGCAGAAGCCCCGCACTGCCACCTGACAGATGTGGGATGCATGTTGCGGCAGAGCGCAATTCGTTTTTCGTTAACCAAGCCTGAATCCTTTTCGCACATGGTGGCGGCATGACGGATTTCGCGGCAGACGTGTTCGCCGGGCGCAAGGTGGCGCTGTTCGGGTTGGGGCGCTCCGGCCTCGCCTGTGCGCGGGCGCTGTTGCGCGGCGGCGCGGAGGTGCTGGCGTGGGACGATTCGGAAGCCGGGCGGGCACGCGCCGCGGAGGCGGGCATTCCACTGGCGGACTTGCGCGAGGCCGACTTTTCAGCCCTCGCCGCGCTGGTGCTGGCGCCCGGCGTGCCGTTGACGCATCCCGAACCGCACTGGACGGTGAAGAAGGCACGAGCCGCGGGTATCGAGATCATCGGTGATACGGAAATCCTGCATCGCCAGATCGCGGGCACGGGCGCGAAGCTGGTGTGCATCACCGGCACCAACGGCAAGTCCACGACCACCGCGCTCATTGGCCACGTGCTGAAGCAGGTGGGGTTCGACGTGGCGGTGGGCGGCAACATCGGCACGGCGGTGTTCGACCTGCCGCCGCCGCGGCACGGGCGCATCTACGTGATCGAGATGAGCTCGTTCCAGATCGACCTCTCGCCAACGCTGAAGCCCGACGTGGGGGTGCTGCTGAACATCACGCCGGATCATCTGGACCGGCATGGAACGCTGGCGCATTACGCGACGGTGAAGACGCGGTTGTTCGCCCACATGGGCGAGGGCGATACGGCGGTCGTCTCGGTGGATGACGAATGGTGCCGCAGGGCGTTCAAGTCCGTGCCTGAGGCGGCGCGCAGGGTGGCCGTGTCGGTGGAACAGCGGCTGGCCGATGGCGTGTGCGCCGTGGATGGCGTGCTGGAGGAGCGCGCGGGCGGCAAGACGCTGGTGGGCATGGATCTTTCACCTGCGCAGGCGCTGCGCGGCAAGCACAACTGGCAGAACGCGGCGGCCGCATGGGCCGCCTGCCGGGCGCTGACGCTGAACGCCAATCTCATCGCCGCGGGGTTCAGGAGTTTTCCCGGCCTGGAGCACCGCATGGAGCAGCTGGACGACGTGGCTGGCGTGCTGTTCGTGAATGATTCCAAGGCGACGAACGCCGACGCGGCGGCGC
>JALUAB010000235.1 GCA_027051195.1 Hyphomicrobiales bacterium | reverse complement strand
GCGCGGATTTCATCGAGATCGGTGAGGCGACGGAACGAAATGTCGGCGCCGAGATGCTTCTCCAGCCGCTTTTGAATCTTGCGGCGGCGGCGGCGCTGGGTGCGGGTATAGCGCCCTTCCAGATCGTCCGGCTTGGCGTAGGGCGTTAGATCCAGCCACGGAGCGCCGTAGGCTTCGCCGGTCTGGCGGAAACACGCCTTGAGAAAGGGCGCGATGACGGCATCCTCGCGCACGAACTTCAGGCGCACGAGGTCGGCGCCCTCCCGCGCGATGGCCTCCAGCGCGGTTTCCAGCGCCTGACGCAGGGCGGCGCCGCGCAGACTGGTGATGACGTCTCCATACTGACCGTAAGGGTCGGAGAGCCAGGTGATGACGGTGACATTCAGGGAATAGCGCACGCGCATGAGCGGCCAGACGAGCACCGGCGCGCCGCCGGCATCGCGCACGACCACCACGAGTGGAGAGCAGTTTCTCGCATCGATGTCGTGAAAGGCCGCGACCCAGGCGTCGCTCCAGAACGGCGACTGGAAGAGCTGGGTATCCGTAGCTGCGCGAGCGGCCAGGTGCGCCCATTGCGCGCGCAGGCGGGCGAGCTCCTCCGGCCGGGTGGCCACTTCGCAGGAATACTCGGCGACCGGCGTGGCGCCGCGTTCGCTCACAGCGACCTTGTATGCCGGCATCGTGCGCTGCATGCCCATCCCCCGCAAATCGGCCTCGCCCAGCGTGTTTTGCGCTATCCTTTCAAGACTGACCATTCTGCCCTCCAGAAGGCTTAAACCGGCGTTAATGACGCCTGCGGCTGCCGCATTTTTCTCGGCCCGGGGCAGGGTGTCCTGCCGTTATCTCAACGGCGTGTCCCAATACGGCACTCTTGACGCCGCCTGCCCGTGGCTGGATAAGAAGAGTGCAATTTTCCTGCCAGCCGGCATGGAACCTTCGGCCCCTGTGGCGGAACTGGTAGACGCGGCAGACTCAAAATCTGCTGGCCTTCGGGCCGTGCCCGTTCGAGTCGGGCCAGGGGCACCATCCTTTCCTTCGATTCCAGCCGATTCATGCCGCGATGTCCGGAAACGTGGGTCCGGCTCAATATGCAATCTCAAGTAAGTAAATATGAAAAAGCGCTATTTACGGTTGATTAGGATTTGGCATGCATGTTATGCGAGTAGTCACAACGATTCGACACCCGCAGGGCGAGGCCTGCACCTGATGAATCGGTTCGGGGCGACATGGTTTGCGTTCCGGTTTTTCTTTTGGCCGGAAATGCAACTATAAGAAGACGATCGGCAACGATAACTCGCAAGGGTAGAGGGGACAATGGCGGGCAAGAAACTCACGGCGGTGGTGCTGGCTGGTGCGTTGGCGGGGTGCGCGGTTTCGCCGCAGGCGATCACCCCGGAGGAGATGACGTCGTTCGCGGAGGCGCGCTTGAGCGCCCTGACGGCGGATCAGGAGCCGATCACCGGTCCGTTGAGTCTGTATGAGGCCATGGCCCGGGCGCTGAAATACAACCTGGACTTTCGCGTGGAGCGCATGAAGCAGGCGCTGGCGCTGGGCGACGTGGAACTGAAGAGCTGGGAGATGCTGCCCTCGGTGGTGGCGAAGGCCGGCTATTCCGGCCGCTCCAACGAGCCGGGCGGGCGATCCGAATCGCTGGTCACTGGCATTCAGTCGCTGGAGCCTTCCAAATCCTCCGAAAAGGAGAACCTGACGGCAAACCTGGCGTTTTCCTGGGATATCCTGGACTTCGGCCTTTCCTACGTGCGGGCGAAGCAGGCGGCGGACAAGGCGCTGATTGCGCAGGAGCGCACGCGCAAGGTCGTCAACCGCATCATCGAGGACGTGCGCGGCGCCTTCTGGCGGGCGGCAAGCGCGCAGCGCCTGGGAGCGGCCATGCGCAAGCTTCGTCACCGCGTGCGCAAGGCGCTGGCCAGCGCTCGCGGGCAGGCGCGCAGCGGGCACACGGAACCGCTGGCGGCACTCACCTACGAACGCGAGCTGGTGAGCATCAAGCGGCAGCTTTCCGAGCTGGAGCGCGATTTGCGCGCGGCGAAAACGCGGCTGGCGCTGCTGATGAACGTGGCGCCGGGCACGAAGTTCCGGCTGGCTGTCCCGCGGCGGCGGCCTGCGGATCTGAATCTGCGCTGGGACAGCGGGCGCATGGTGATGATGGCGTTGAGGAACCGGCCCGAATTGCGCGAGGCCGCCTATCAGCAGCGTATCAATGCGCAGGAAGCTGACGCCGCATTGCTGGAACTGCTTCCGGGTATCAGTCTGAACGCCGGGGTGAACTGGGATTCCAACCAGTACCTCTACAACAATGACTGGGTTTCCTGGGGCGCGAAGGCGGCGTGGAACGTGATGCGCGTGTTCCGCTATCCCGTGCGTCAGCGTCAGATCAGGGCGAAGGGCGAACTGCTGGAAGCACAGGCGCAGGCGCTGGCCATGGCCGTGCTGGCGCAGGTGCACATTGCGCGGGTGCGCTATCTCTACCAGCGGCGCGTGTTCGCCTCGGCGGCGGAATACTACGATGTGCAGCGGCGGATATTGCGGCAGGTGCAGGCGGCCACGGCCAGCGACGCGGCCAGCGAGCAGAGTCTGATACGCGAGCAGATGAACACGGTGCTGGCGGCGGTGAAATACGATATCGCCTACGCCGACCTGCAGAACGCCATGGCGCAGGTTTACGCCTCGCTGGGGCTGGATCCTTACGAAGGGCCTGTCTCCACGGACATGGGCGTGAAACAGCTGGCGGCGGCTCTCAGGCGGGCGTGGGAAAGACCCGTCAAGCTGGCGAAGGTGAAATAACTTCCGGCCCCGTCGCACCCACGGGCGGCCAGCAAGGGAGGTGAAACAGAGGCGAAACGACAGGAGACATGACGGAACGGGGCCGGGTCTGACCCGCTTGGCCCGGCCCTTCCGAGCCGGACGCATGCATTCTCTCCCCACCAGGCGGCTAATGGCGGCAACCCTAGCCCCCGGCATGCGTCCGGCTCACCTTTTTGCGCTGAAGCGCAGACCGCCCACCGCCCCGCGCCCCCGCCCAACCACCCGATATGAAGAGGGTAGGTGGTTGGCCGGGGGCGCGGGGCGGTTTCGGGTCTTTCCGGCTCTTTCCAGGTCTTTCCGGCTGCAAGGCCACGGGCCGCTTCTTGATATGGCGCCGCTATTCCTGCGAAGCGGTTCATGGCCTTTCGCTCGGAAATCTTCCGGAAATCCTCCTTCGGACGACCCGCCCGCACGGTCATGCTTGCGCATGCCATCCAGCATCCCCGCGCCTTTCCGAAACACTCAGACACGACTTTCGATTGCATACGTTCCCGTATCTTTCCACATTATTCATAATGTGTGCTTGACATGCGACTGAATAGAGAACATAATGCGAAATCAACAGGGTGGCAGGCCCGGAGTGCAAATCCGCGACAGGTGCGCTAAGAGAGGGAACGGCAATGGCACAGGCGAAACTGAAACTGGTCGAAGAGACGGGCATGGACAAGCAGAAAGCGCTGCAGGCGGCACTGAGTCAGATAGAGCGGGCCTTCGGCAAGGGTTCGGTGATGAAGCTGGGGGACAACCGGGCCATCGAGGTGGAGGCCGTTCCCACGGGCTCGCTCGGGCTGGACATCGCGCTGGGTATCGGCGGCCTGCCGAAGGGGCGCATCATCGAGATTTTCGGGCCGGAATCCTCGGGCAAGACGACGCTGGCGCTGCACGTGGTGGCAGAGGCGCAGAAGAGTGGTGGCATCTGCGCCTTCGTGGACGCGGAGCACGCGCTGGATCCCGTCTATGCGCGGCGGCTGGGCGTGGACGTGGACGAGTTGCTGATCTCGCAACCGGACACCGGCGAACAGGCGCTGGAAATCGCCGACACGCTAGTTCGCTCCGGCGCGGTGGACGTGCTGGTGATCGACTCGGTGGCGGCACTCACGCCGAAGGCGGAGCTGGAAGGCGAGATGGGCGATTCGCTGCCCGGCCTGCAGGCGCGGCTGATGAGCCAGGCGCTGCGCAAGCTCACCGCCTCCATCTCGCGGTCGAACTGCATGGTCATCTTCATCAACCAGATCCGCCACAAGATCGGGGTGATGTTCGGCAATCCGGAAACCACCACCGGCGGCAACGCGCTCAAGTTCTACTCCTCCGTGCGACTGGACATCCGCCGTATCGGCGCCATCAAGGACCGCGATCAGGTGATCGGCAACCACACGCGGGTGAAGGTGGTGAAGAACAAGGTGGCGCCGCCGTTCCGGCAGGTGGAGTTCGACATCATGTATGGCGAGGGCATCTCGCGCACCGGCGAGCTTCTGGATCTGGGCGTGGCCGCCGGAGTGGTGGAGAAGGCCGGCTCATGGTTCTCCTACAATGGCCAGCGCATCGGCCAGGGGCGGGAGAACGCCAAGAAGTTCCTGGCCGAGCATCCGGAGGTGGCGGAAGATATCGAGCAGGCCATTCGCGCCAATGCCGGGCTGGTGGCGGAACAGGCCATCAAGCCGGGTGATCCGGCCGAGGAGTGAACCGCGCGCCAGTGGCGGAAAGCCCGGTCCGGCGGGCGCGTTGCGCCGTGCGGCACGGGGCTTGCGCGGCCGGGCGGAAACCGCCATATCACTGCCACCATGAGGCAACGGTTTCCGGGCCGCCGGCTTGAAGGGGCGTGGGCGCTCCGTGCTCATCCGGTGTTCCGGAACAGGAGGCAGGGCAGGCGATCATGCAGGGTGCTGGCGTCAACGATATCCGCAAGGCGTTTCTGGACTACTTCCGCAGGGAAGGGCACGAGGTGGTGCCTTCCAGCCCGCTGGTGCCGCGTAACGACCCGACGCTGATGTTCACCAACGCGGGCATGGTGCAGTTCAAGAACGTGTTCACGGGGCTGGAGACGCGGCCCTATACCCGTGCGGCCACCGCCCAGAAGTGTCTGCGCGCCGGCGGCAAGCACAACGATCTGGACAATGTCGGTTACACCGCCCGGCACCATACCTTCTTCGAAATGCTGGGGAACTTCTCCTTCGGCGACTATTTCAAGGAAGGCGCCATCGAATACGCCTGGCGGCTGGTTACGAAGGAGTTCGGCCTGCCGGTGGAGCGGCTGCTGGTCACCGTCTATATCGATGACGACGAGGCCTTCGACCTGTGGAAGAAGATCGCCGGCCTGCCCGATGAGAAGATCATCCGCATCGCCGGATCGGACAATTTCTGGTCGATGGGCGACACCGGCCCGTGCGGGCCGTGTTCGGAGATCTTCTACGATCACGGCGAGCACATTCCGGGTGGCCCGCCGGGATCGCCGGACGAGGACGGTGACCGGTTCGTGGAAATCTGGAACCTGGTGTTCATGCAATACGATCAGGTGACGCCGGAGGAGCGCGTGCCGCTGCCCAGGCCATCCATCGACACCGGCATGGGTCTGGAACGCATCGCGGCGGTGCTGCAGGGGACGCATGACAACTACGAGATCGACCTGTTCCGTCGCCTGATCGCCGCCATCGAGGATCTCTCCGGCGTGAAGGCGGAGGATGAGCGCAAGGCGTCGCATCGGGTGATCGCCGATCATCTGCGCGCCACCTCCTTCGTCATCGCCGATGGCGTTCTGCCGTCCAACGAGGGGCGGGGGTACGTGCTGCGTCGCATCATGCGCCGGGCCATCCGGCATCTGGAAATGCTGGGCGTGAAGGAGCCGTCCTTCCACAAGCTGGTGCCGACGCTGATTGCGGAGATGGGTGGCGCCTATCCGGAGTTACGCGAGGCGCAAACGCTCATTCAGGACACTATGCTGCTGGAGGAGACGCGCTTTCGCGAAACGCTCTCGCGCGGCCTGAAGCTGCTGGAGGAAGCGGCCGCCGGGTTGAAAGCGGGCGACGTGTTCCCCGGCGAGGTGGCGTTCAAGCTCTATGACACCTACGGCTTTCCGCTCGATCTCACCGAGGACGTGCTGCGCGCGCGCGGCATTTCCGTGGACAGGGCCGGATTCGACGCGGCCATGGAGGAGCAGCGCGCGCGCGCCCGCAAGGCCTGGGCCGGATCCGGCGAGGAGAAGGAGGACGCCGTCTGGTTCGCGCTGGCCGACGAGGTGGGCGGTACTGAATTCCTCGGTTACGAGACGGAGGGGGCGGAGGCCACCCTGCAGGCCATCGTGCGCGCCGGCGAACGCGTGGACGAGCTGGAAGAGGGCGAGGAAGCGGCGCTCGTGTTCAACCAGACGCCGTTCTATCCGGAGAGTGGTGGTCAGGTGGGTGACAGGGGTGTCATCCGCACCCGTTCCGGCGTCCTGTTCCGCGTGACCGACACGCAGAAGCGCGCCGGCTCCGTCATCGCGCACCTGGGCGTGCTGGAGAAGGGCACGCTGAAAGTGGGTGAGGAGGCACATCTGGAAGTGGATCACGAGCTGCGCGCTCACACGCGGCGGCATCATTCCGCCACGCACCTGCTGCATGAGGCGTTGCGGCAGGTGCTGGGCACGCACGTGGTGCAGAAGGGCTCGCTGGTAGCGCCGGACCGGCTGCGTTTCGACTTCGCGCATCCGAAGGCCATGAGCCCGGACGAGGTGCACAAGGTCGAGGACCTGGTCAACCGTGTCATCGCCCAGAACGACGAGGTGATCACGCGGCTGATGAGCATCGACGAGGCGAAGAAGGCCGGCGCCATGGCGCTGTTCGGCGAGAAATACGACGACGAGGTGCGTGTGGTGGCCATGGGCCGACAGCCCGAGGGTACCGGTAACAAGGAGACTTTCTCGCTGGAGCTGTGCGGCGGCACGCATGTGTCGCGCACCGGTGACATCGGGCTTCTCAAGATCGTGTCAGAGGGCGCCATCGCCGGCGGTGTGCGCCGGGTGGAGGCGCTGGCCGGCACCAGGGCGCTGGAATATCTGGAGGAGCAGGAGCGTCTGTTGCAGGAGACGGCGGCGCTGCTGAAAATCAAGCCGGAGGATGTGCCGGCGAGGGTGCAGGCGCTGCTGGAGGAACGCAAGAAGCTGCAGAAGGAGCTGGCCGAAACCAAGAAGAAGCTGGCTCTGGGCGGTGGCGGCGCGGAAGAGAAGCCGGAAGAGATCGGCGGCGTGAAAGTGCTGCTGAAGCAGGTGGAAGACATCCCGCCGAAGGAGCTCCGCGATCTGGCCAATGCGCTCAAGGGAAAGGTCGGCTCCGGCGTGGTGGTCGTCGTGGACGTGGTGGACGGCAAGGTGGCCATCGTGGCGGCGGTCAGCGATGATTTGAAGGACAGGATCAATGCCGTCGATCTGGTGCGTGCGGCGGCGCCCGTGGTGGGCGGCAAGGGCGGCGGCGGCCGGCCGGAGCTGGCGCAGGCCGGCGGGCCGGACGCGGACAAGGCCGGCGAGGCGCTGGAGGCGGTGCGGGCGCTGATCACCGAAAGGGCCGGCGCGGCGGTGGGCTGAGCGGGCGGAGTTCTGGCCCCCGGCCCACGTTCCGAACGCGCCCTCGGTGGGAGACCGGACGATGCGAGTGCCGAGAGCGGGGCAGGAGGGGAAGAAGGCGCTGGGGCTGCTGGAGCTCATCGCCATCGGCGTGGGCGGGATGATCGGCGGCGGCATCTTCTCCATGCTGGGGCTGGCCGTCTCCATCACGGGTCATGCCGCGCCGCTGGCCTTTCTGATCGGCTCGCTGGTGGCCTTCTTCGCCGGCTATTCGTATATCCGGCTCGCGCTCACCTTTCGCAACGACGGCGCCAGCTACGTCTATGTCAAACGCGCCTTCCCGGAGAGTCCGCACTTTTCCGCCATGACCGGCTGGACGGTCATCATCGGTTATGTGGGCACTCTGGCGCTTTACGCCTTCACCTTTGGCGCCTACGGGGCGGATCTGCTTGGTCAGTCGGGCGACCACGGCATGCGCATGGCGCTTTCCGTCGCCGTGCTGCTGTTCTTCATGCTCGTGAATCTGCGCAGCCCGAAGACCTCCGGGCACGCGGAAGACCTGGTGGTCTATGCCAAGATCCTCATTCTCGCCGTGTTCGCCATCGCCGGGCTGCAAACGGTGGATGGTCGCAATCTGCAGCCGCTGCTGGACAAGGGCTTCGCTTCCATCTTCATGGCAGGGGCGCTCATTTTCGTGGCCTACGAGGGCTTTCAGCTCATCACCAATGCCGTGCAGGAAACCCGTGAGCCGGAAAAGAACATTCCGCGTGGCATTTACGGGGCCATCGTCACCACCTCCGCCATCTACATTCTGCTGGCCGTCGTGGCCATCGGCAACCTGCCGGAGCAGCGCATCATCGGTGCGGAGGAATACGCGCTGGCGGAAGCCGCGCGGCCGGTTTTGGGGGAAGCAGGCGTGGTCATGGTCGGGCTGGCGGCGCTGCTGGCCACATCATCGGCCATCAACGCCACGGTTTTCGGCGCGGCGCGGCTAATGGCGGAAATGGCGCGCGAGCGGCGCATGCCGGCATTTCTGGAAGCGCGAAACGCCGATGGCGCGCCGTGGGCAGCGGTGATTTCCATGACCATGCTGGGGCTTGTCTTTGCGCTGCTGGGCGGGCTGGAGATCATCGCCTCGTTCAGTTCCATGACGTTTCTGCTGGTATCCATCGGGGTGTCGGTGGCAAACTGGCGGCTGCGCGGTCAGACGCACGCCAACCCGAAGATCATCATAGCCGGTATCGCACTCATGAGCACCACGGTGGCGCTGCTGTTGGTGCACCTCGCCACGCAAAGCCCGCTCACGCTGGCGCAGTTGGCGGGTATCTATCTCCTTGCCAGTTTGCCCGCCTGGTATTACAGCCGGCGGTGAGGAGGCGTGATCATGGCCATCAAGGCGAAAACTCCGAAACATCTCGACCCCGACGCGCCGGTGGTGATCCTGGTGAATCCGCAGCTGGGAGAGAACATCGGCACGGCGGCGCGGGCCATGGCCAACTTCGGGCTGTGGCGGCTGCGCCTGGTGGATCCGCGTGACGGCTGGCCCAACGAGCGCGCGCGCAAGGCGGCCTCGGGCGCGGACTTCATCATCGACCGGGTGGAAGTGTTCGAGACACTGGAAGAGGCGATCGCCGATTTGCACTTCGTCTATGCCAC
>JALUAB010000234.1 GCA_027051195.1 Hyphomicrobiales bacterium | reverse complement strand
ATCTGCGCCTCGGCTTCGTCCAGCACCTCGAATCCCGGCGGCATGCCCGCTTCCACCGGAAACGCCTGCAACACGCGCTCGCAAAAGGCGTGAATGGTCATCACCCTCAAGCCGCCGGGTGTTTCCAGCGCCCGGGCGAAGAGCCGCCGCGCCAGCGCCAGCCTCTCACGCGGAAAATGCCTGTGATCCAGCTGCCCGTGAATGCGCTCCAGCAGTTGCGCGTCGTCCAGATCGATCCACCCCGCCAGCCGGTCGAAGATGCGCGTGCGCATCTCCGTCGCCGCCGCCCTCGTGTAGGTGAGGCACAGGATGCTTTCCGGCCTGGCGCCATCGAGCAGCAGGCGGATGACGCGGTTGACCAGCAGGTAGGTTTTGCCGGACCCCGCATGAGCGCTGACGAAAACGGAAGCCTCCGGATCCGCCGCCTTGTGCTGTCGGGCGCTGGCATGGGCCTTTATCTCGTCCGCCTTCGCCTTCAGCGCCTTCCATTTCTTTTCGTCGAAACCTTCCACCGCCAACCCCGAATCGCATCACACCTCGCGCCGTAGCCTACAACAGGCGTGGCTCCCGCGCCGCGCCCTTCAGCGGATTGCCCACGCTCCGGCCCTTGAGCATGCCATCCGGCGCCGGCGCCAGCAGCCGCACAGCCTCCTGCGCCGGCACTTCCCGCGTATCCAGCCATGCCTGCCAGTGTTCGCGCCGCAGCAGCGCCGGCATGCGTTCGTGCACCGGCGCCACGTCGGCATTGGCGTCCACGGTGATGATGGTCATGGTTTCGATCTCGCCACCGTCCGGCGCCTGCCAGCGCTCCCACAGTCCGGCCATGGCGAACGGCCGCGCATCCGGCAGCGTGAACAGCACCGCCCGCTTGCTTCCGCGCGGCCCCGTCCATTCGTAGAAGCCATCTGCCGGCACCAGGCAGCGGCGATACCGCACAGCGCCGCGAAACGCCGGACGCTCCAACACCGTCTCCGCCCGTGCATTGATGATACGCCGCCCCATCGGCGGCTCCTTCATCCAGTGCGGAGCGAGCCCCCATAGCACCAGCCGGAAATGCCGCGCGCCGTCATCCTCCAGCCGCACAATGCCCACCGGCTCGCCGGGGCGAATGAGCGGCCGCGGTGGAAATCGCTCCTCCTCCACGTATCCGAATCGTTCCCGCACCACCTCCGGCGGGCTGACGAGCCGATAGAGGCCGCACATGGAAAAATCTCCAACACCGCAAAGAAATACCCGCTGCAAGAATGCAGCGGGCATCAAGGTATTCGCAAGGGCCAACACCCGGGAAGAGCGTCGGCCCGGCGATGAAATGGTCGGAGTGGGCAGATTCGAACTGCCGACCCCCTGCTCCCGAAGCAGGTGCGCTACCAGGCTGCGCTACACTCCGGCAATTCCCGGGTTTCCCCGGCCGCCTTCCGGCCTGTTCCGCACGCTATATAACTCTCCCGCCGCCCTGCCGCAAGATGCCCCGGCATGCAAAATTGCATGGCGGCCATCCTTCGCCCGCAGCATGTCATCGATGGTTGAGCCACCTTGTCGCATGTGGTAACAAATGCCCGCATGATGCCGGGAGAGGCGAACCGGGTGCCATCCGCCGGGGGCCATTGGGGGTGCCGCCCAGCGTTGCTGCCGCCTGGCATCATGCACCATCTCGCCGAAAGGCGCCCACACGCTCTTGCCCTTCCCGCCCGCCTGTCATAAATCATCGTGCACCGAAGCACCTGCTGGGGCGTAGCCAAGCGGTAAGGCAGCGGGTTTTGGTCCCGTGATCGCAGGTTCGAATCCTGCCGCCCCAGCCAGCCATGTTCCGGCCATTCAGCCCAGTCGCACGTCCAGGACGGAAGTGCTGGCCAGCCGCGCCACCTCATCGGCGATGGAGCCGAAGATGATGCGATGCAGTCGCGAATGCCCGCGGTCTATGATGGCGATGACCAGGTGATCGTTACCGTGCTTCACGATCTGCTCCACCAGATCCTGCCCCACGGCCACCTTGGTTTCCTGCACGGCGATGCCCAGTTTCTCCAGTATCTCCCGTCCCTTGTCCACGGTTTGCCGGGCCTTGCCCAGCTCGTCCTGCGTCTTCGCCACGGAAAACAGCGTAATGGGCTCGCCAGCCTCGCACGCCAGCACAGCGGCGCGCCGCATGCCGTTGTAGGCGCGGGCGCTGCCATCCAGGCAGATGAAGAAGCCCTTGCGATCCAGCGTATCGCGCGCGATCATCACGGAACAGGGCGCCATGGCCATCACGCGCTCCGCCACCACGTGATGGAACAGCAGCCACAGGCCGGATTTCTTCCAGCGCACCGGCTCGCCCATGATGATGAGATTGTAGGGGCCCAGCTCGTATTGGTCGAGGATGCCCGAGGCGATTTCCGGCGACACCTTCAGCTTCAGCACGATCTCGCGGCCATCGGGACAGGTATAGACGATCTTGGTGTCACCCACCGGGTCGCCCCAGGCATCCATCTGGGCGGTGGTGGTTTCGCATTCCTCCGCCTTCAGGCCCAGTTCCTTTTCCACCACCTCCAGCCCCGCGCGCAGAATGCGCAGTCCTGGCAGCTCCACTCCGGCCTGCAGGATATTGCGCCGCGCCAGCTGCACGTGAAGAGAGCCCGAACGATCGACCGGCCGCACATACAGCAGAACGATGTCGCAGGTGGGGCAATTGGCCAGCTTCGCCGCCATGCGCACCACGTAGAGCGTTTCCTCGTCCTTGACGGAAACCAGCACTCGAAAGCGCTTGCGCCGCTCCGCCTTCAGCTTTTCCACCTGCTTGCGCACGGCCTCTTCATGGCGCTCCGAAAGAGGCTCGCGCTTGAAGAACCTGGTCAGCGGCATGGCGCGCCCTCCCCGTTCACAGCCCCAGCAGCGGCCAGTAGAACTTCGCCGCCACCAGCAGGATGATGGTGGACATGATGACCATGCGCCAGCCCACCTTCAGAAAGTCCGTGGTCTTGAGGTAGCCGGAAGCATAGACGATGGTGCACGCCGGCGTGCCCACCACGGTGAGGTAGGCGAAGGCGGAGGAGACGGCGGTGATGAAGCCGATGAGCAGCGGGCTTTCGCCGGCCTCGTTGGCCAGGTTAAGCACGATGGGCCCGAGCACCGCCACCGCCGCGCCATTGCTCATGGTGTTGGTCACGCCGGTGGTGAGCAGCGAGACGGAGGCCCACAGCCCCATGCCCTCGTTCAGCTTGATCAGCGCCAGCATGTCCAGGAACTTCTGTGCCACCCAGGCCGCCGCGCCAGTATCCTTCATCTGCACGCCCAGCGAGATGGCCGCGGCATACAGCAGCACCACGCCCCAGTTCACGTTGGAGTTCACGTCTTCCCAGCGCACCAGCCCGGCGATGAGAAAGGCCGCCGCGCCGGCCACCGCCACCGTGCCCATGCCGATTTCGCCGGAAATCATGATCCAGCCGTAGAGGATGGCGAAGAAGAGCGCGATGGCCACCCAGTCCGCCGGCTTCAGCGGCCCCTGCTCCAGCACCTTCATGCGCAGCCGTGCCACGGCGCGGGTCAGCTTCGGATATTCCGGCTTGAAGGCCGTGAACAGGATGAGCGTGACGAACGGCAGCTGCAACAGGAAGATGGGATAGGCGTAGGCCATCCACTTCGCGTAATCGATGAGATACTTGTAACTCTCCGGATTGTTCGGATCATAGAAGAACTGCCGCCAGTAGTCGATCATGATGGCGTTGCGCGCGCCGCCCGACGGCGTGCCGATACCGGCCACCGAACAGCCGTAGGAGATGGAGAACAGGAGCACGGCGGCCAGGTTGCGCACCTTCTTCGGATCCTGCGAGGTGAGCGTGATGAGCGTGATGCCGACGGGCAGCATCATCGCCGCCACCGTGTGCTCGCCGATGAAGGAGGCGAGAAGCCCCGAGACGAAGGAAATACCGAACGCGATGCTGAGCGTGCGGGTTCCGGTGATGCGCACGATGGCCCAGGCGATGCGCGTGTCCAGCTGTTGCTTCACGATGGCCACTGCCAGCATCAGCGACCCCATGATGAACAGCACCGAATCCGTCATCAGGCTCTTGGCCACCTGCGTCGATTCGATGCCCAGCAGCACCACCTCCGCCACGATGATCATCAGCGCCACGGTGGGCAATGGCACGGGCTCTGTAACGAACAGGATGGTCGCCACCAGGGACATTACCAGCACGATGTGCCCCTCGCGCGTAAGCCCCTCAGGCGTGGGCAGATAAAGAAGAATCGCCCCCACGATGATGGCGATGAAGAACCAGCGTTTTTCGATGAAGTAATTGAGATTGATGGCCTGCCGGAACAGCAGCCAGCGCTGGTACCCCCGCCGGCGCAGGTGTACGAGATAATCCACTTCCGGCGCCTGCAGGCTGTCCCGCGCCAGCGAGAACTGCCCCTTGCAGGCGGACATCCCCTCCGTGGTGGCAGCACCCTCCGTCATGCACACCTCACTCGCTACTGTTGGAAATGTGTCGCCTTTTTACGCGCTGGGATGCACACTGTCGATACGGGAGCGAAAAAATGGCGCACATGCCGCCCGCCGGGCAGCGCGAAATTTCGGAATCGATACCTGGCGGGAGTGGAAAGGATACCATTTGCCGCACTCCCGATTGACGTAGATCATGGCACTGGGAATGCTGCGAGGCTCTCCTTGCAATCGTTGATGCACTCGACCGGTTGGCGAGCATGAAACAGCATCCGGGCCAAAAAGCGAAGTGTGGCAAGCCGCTGCGCCGCCTCCGGCGGTCGCATCTGCTGGCCGTCGCCTTTTCCTGGGTGATGGCGTTGCAGCTTCTGCTGCACGGCCTGATGATGCTGCTGCCGATTGGTGGTGGCGGCAATACACTGGGCATCATCTGCTCCATCAATGGACCGCGCACGCCCGGCAACGCCGCCAACACCGCCAGCCAACTCCCCCCTTGTTGCATTTCCGGCAACTGCTGCTGCATGCCCGGCACGGCGCCTTTGCCACCCGCACCGACGATCCCCCGGGTGGCCGGGCCGCTGCATGCGTCGTTTCGCCCAACTCCAATCATGGCGCATGCGCGTGTTTGCGGCTGGCAGTGGCAGGCACGCGCGCCGCCCGTCTCCTCCGCCTGAATGGCGGCGCACATGCGATAACGTCACGAAAACGCACGGAGGAGAATTCCGATGAACAGACGGTCTTTCGCGGGCGCGGGGCTGGCGCTCGCCATGATTCCCTTTCTCGCCGGCACGGCGCTGGCCGGGCCGAAGATTTCGGTGGAAAACCCCTATGCCCGTCCGCCCATGGGCTCGGGCAAGGTGGCTGCCGCCTTCATGACGCTGAAGAACGATGGCGATGAGGCCGACAAACTGGTGAAGGCCGAAGGCGACGTGGCCGGACGCATCGAGCTGCATACCCACATCATGGAAAAGAAGGACGGCAAGACCATCATGCGCATGCGCCGGATTCCCTACATGGAAGTGCCGGCGCATGGCCAGACGGTGCTCAAGCCCGGCGGATTGCACATCATGCTCATCGGCACCACCCGCGCTCTGAAACCCGGTGATACCTTCGACCTCACGCTGGTGTTCGAGAAAGCCGGCAAGGTGAAGGTGACGGTGCCGGTGAAGAGGATTTCCGCCACCATCATGCACAAGATGAAAGGCATGCAGTACGGCATGCAAAAGGGCATGGACAGCATGCCCGGCATGTCCGGCAGCCAGTAGAACGGCCGCACTTTCGGGCAGGGGGTGGAAGACCGCTTCCGCCCCCTGCCTCTCTCAGCGCACGATTCCCTTCCGCAACAATCTCGGCAGCAGCATCAGCCCGGCAATCAGCGGATGCCGGCGCTGCCAATCGGAAAGCGCGATACGCTCGCCCGTGTGCCGCTCGATCTTGAAGGCGATGTAGTCCGCCCCACCGCTGAAGGTGAAGGCCGCCTTCACCAGCCGCAGCACGGACAGAACCTTCCCCTGCGCCACCACCCGGTTCCAGTTCAGCCCGCCGCGCATGGTCTGCAACCAGTCGGGAAAGCGGATGTCATCCACCGCACCGAAGGTGCCCCGCACCGTTTCGCGATACCACTCGGCATCGGCCTTGACGATGGCCCGCGCCCGTCCAGGCCGCTCCACCCGCAGCTCCGTGCGATAGGTGGCGGATAGCAACGCCTCCCATAGGGTGCGCCAGTCGGGCCGCGGTGCTTTCACGAGAATGGCCGCCGTCGTAAGCGCCGTGAAGATGGCGTCCATTACCGCATTCTCCACCGCTCGCGCCGCCGCCTCGTCCGCCGCCCACACCAGCCGCGAGGGCTGGGAAAAACGCGCCCAGAAATAGGGATTGTCCACGCCCGGCTGCACCCATTCCTGAAATTGCGCCAGCGGCAGCACGGCGTATTTCGCCCGCAGCATCTCCTCCCTGGAAGAGGCGCGGGGATGCGCCCCGCCGCCCCACGTCTCCGCCCAAGCACCCTGGTCACGCACACTATCGGGTGGTTGGGCGGGGGCGCGGGGCGGTGGGCGGTCCGGAAATTCGCTTTGCGAATTTCCATAAGGAAGCACCAAATAATAAACGTTCGGCGGCAGCACCCGGCAGCCCAGGCGCGCCAGCGGGTTCGCACTCACGTGCGCGAAGTCCGTCGTCAGCACGTAGAGATCGGCCAGAGTTTCTGAAAACGATGCACCCCGCAGCGTCGAACCATAGGCCAGCACCGCGCGCACCCCCGCCACCCCGCCATGCTGCGCCGCCGCCGCTTCCGCCAGCTTCCGCAGCTCTTCCGGCACGTCCGCGCGCAGCCGCGACCGCGCCAACGCCCGCAACGCCGCCTCGTCGGCAAATTCGATGGAGGAATGCCCGGCCAGCCTGTTCATCACGCCAGAAGATAGCGCAGCACGGGCCCGCGCTCCACGATCAGTGGCCCATCCTCGGGCGGCAACACCTCCTCGCCGTCCAGCACCAGCCGCTCGCGCACGGTGATCTCCAACCGCTGAGCGCACCGACTGTGCATGCTCGGGTGCACCCGTCGTTCCGGCCCGCCCCACAACACCACCGGCAGCCAGCGCAACAGGAACGGCGGCGGATAATCGAACAGGCTCACCCGCAGCGCCTGTTCCGCTTCTTCCACCGCTCCGTCGCACGCCCCCCAGAACGGCCGCGCCCCCAGCACCAGCTTGCTGAGCGTGGTGGCCAGCACCGCCACCTTCCAGCCATCTCCCAGCACCTCGCCATCCACCACCACGCGCATTTCCTGCGGACGGTCGATGCGCCTTTCCTCACCCGGTTTCGCCGGCCGGAAGATGGCCTTCAGCCCCACGCTCAACAGAGTCAGCACCGGCCCCCAATGCCCGCGCAGCCCCTTGCGGTTGAAGGTGTCGCGGCAGAACAGCGTCGCTTCCGCCAGCACCCCTCCGCCCAGAAACATGCCGTGCAACGGCCCGTTTCCCTTCGGGTTCACCAGCCGCACCGTCGGCCGGTCGTGAAACCGCGCCTGCGGCCGCCGCCAGCCACCATCGCGTATCATCGCCGCCTGCTGTTCCAGGTCCTTCGAGCGATAGCCGATGTCCGCCGCCGTCATGTTGGTGGAGCCGTGCGGCAACAGGGCGAGAATGGGCCGGCGTTCCGGCGGCAGTCCGCTGCGCTCGACGAGCCACGTCTGGATATAATGGATGGTGCCGTCGCCGGAGGAGATGAACAGCGCCTCCGGCGGCGCCTCCGCCAATTCGGCCAGCGCCGCGTCGATCTGTTCGAAGCGTTCCGGCACGAACGCCCGCACTCCGGGAGCATCGCGCACCATCTCCGCCAGCTTCAGACCGTCGCGGTTCCTGCCGCCCGAATGAGGATTCACGATGAGCGCCGCACCCGCCGGCTCCCTGTCCGCCGCATGATTCATGGAGATCGCGCCATCCACGATGTCAGTTTCCCGCGTTGCCGTTTTTCCGCGAACGCCTGCACCAACTGCACCGCATGCACCAGTAACGAAACGACCGTCCACACCGCCACCGCGACAAGCCCCCAGTCCGGCCGTCCCATGAGCCAGAACAGGGTCAGCAGCACCAGGTTCGGATTGCGCCGCGCCGTTATCTCGCGAAAGAAGGTGTCGAACCGCCGCCAGATGTGAATCTCCATGCCCAGCAGCGCGATGGAAATTCCCTCCATCAGCCGCTGGATCACGTAGCCGGCGATGATGACGATGAGCGCCCCCCACCACCATTCCGGCGGCAACGGCTGGCCCGCCGCCTGAAGCCCCAGGGCCCACGCCGCATACCAGAACGGCGGATGCACCAGGTCGATGCCGTGGTCGAAAATGTCACCGAACCTGCTGGAGGTAAGCGTCGTGCGCGCCAGCTTTCCGTCCACCGTGTCGAGAAAGGTCATGAGCCACGCCGCCAGCAGGCCCCAGCCGTATTCCCCTTTGGCGAACAGGCCGAAGGCCGCCACCACCAGCACGGCGGAAAGGAAGGTGACCATGTTCGGCGTTACCCGGGTGTGCTCGGCCAGCCAGCGCGTCACGATAAAGGCCGGCCGCGGCCACACCCGCTTGGTCACCACGTCCGTTGCGCCCTTGTAGGTGCCCCTGAACACGCGCCATTCGATCTCGCCGCGGCGCGCCGGATCCAGCAGCAGGGCGTAGGGCGCCTCGCGCTTGCGCAGTCTTTCCTGGAACGCCGCGCGCTCCAGCTCCGCCGGCCGCGAAACCCGCCAGCCACGCTCTTCCGCCACCGCCATGTCGCCCACCAGCAAAATTCGCTCCGCCGCCTCCAGGTCGGTAGCCGGCACGTGCGCCAGCAGCGGCGCGCGCCCGTCCGTATCCAGCAGCACCAGCCCCGGCGCTTCCACCACCGCCTGCACCAGCGCCGGGTCGAGAACGGCATCCGCACGCACCACGATGAGCGTACCCGCCCCGCCTCCGGCCTCCTCCCGCCGCAGCCGCCGCACACCCGCGCGCGCGAAGATGCGTTCCGTGCGCGCCGGTGCGTGCAGGCCGAAGATGCGCCCGCGCGACTCGCCGACGATGACGAGCGCCGGCGCCGTGCCGTTATTCCCGTTGCCCGGTTCCATGTCCGCCTT
>JALUAB010000233.1 GCA_027051195.1 Hyphomicrobiales bacterium | reverse complement strand
GAGAAGGCGGCCCAGCGGAAGCCGATCTCGCGGGCGATGGCGCCGAAGGTGGCGAGGCATGGGAAATAGAGCAGCACGAACAGCATGTAGGCGAACGCGCCGACGCGGCCATCGAAGCGCTGGTGCATGGCGCCGAACACGGCGGCGTCCACGCCCTGTGCGGCGGCCACTTCCTCCGCGCTGCCGGTGGTGGCGGCGATGCCCAGCGGGTCGGTGAGCAGGTCGCGCAATCCGGCGAGGTTGGCGGGGATGGTGGCGAACGCCTCCTTCACGCGGGCGAGCAGGTTGAACACCTCCTCTTCCGTTTGTGCGGCCTGCCCCGCTGCGTTCTCCTGTTTCGCCATCTCGGTGTAGAGCGCGTTCAGCGTGCCAACCACCACCTCCTTGGCGAACACGCCGGTGAACAGCCCGACGGTGGCGGGCCAGTTCTCCTCGCGGATGCCGAGCGGGGAGAACACCGGCGTGATCTCCTTGCCGATGGCGGAAAGCACGGATTTTTCCGAATCCTGATGGCCAAAAGTGCCGTCCGTGCCCCAGGAGTTCAGCAGCCCCAGCACGGCCACCACCACGACGATGATCTTGCCCGCGCCGAATATGAAGCCCTTGAGCCGCAGCCACGTGTGCAAAAGCAGGCTTTTCACGTTGGGCAGGCGGTAGGGCGGCAGCTCCATGATGAAGGGCAGGCTCGGCCCGGCCAGCAGCGTGCGCTTCACCAGCAGGCCGGTGAGCACGGCGGCGAGGATGCCGACGAGATAGAGCAGGAAGACGACGTTCTGCCCGCCGGCGCCGAAGAAGGCGGCGGCGAACAGGGCGAAGACGGTGAGCCTGGCGCCGCAGGACATGAACGGCGTCATGAGGATGGTGGCGATGCGGTCGCGCGGGTTTTCCAGCGTGCGCGCGGCCATGACGGCGGGCACGTTGCAGCCGAAGCCGACGATGAGCGGCACGAAGGCCTTGCCCGGCAGGCCGATGGCGCGCATGAGCCGGTCGGCGAGGAAGGCGGCACGGGCCATGTAGCCGGTGTCCTCGAGAAAGGTGAGCGCGAGGAACAGGAACCCGATGATGGGGATGAAGGTGGCCACCGTCTGAATGCCCACCCCGATGCCGTCCGCCAGCACGGCGGTGAGCCATTCCGGCGCGCCGATGCGCTCCAGCAGGACGCGCGGCGCCTCGACGAACAGGGCGCCGGCGAGGATGTCGAAGAAATCGACGAAGGCGCCGCCGACGTTGATGGAGAGCATGAACAGCACGTACATGGCCAGCAGGAACACGAACGGGCTGGCCACGGAGTGCAGCACGAGGCGATCCACCCGGTCGGACAGGCGCGGCTTGCCGGATGCGGTGGCCGCGCCCTCCGGCTTCGGAGGCAGGACGGCGGTGGCCAGATCGTGGGCCAGCGCGTAGCGGCCTTCCGCCAGCAGCAGTTCCGGATCCTCACCGGCGGCGGCGCGCACTTGTGCCAGGCGGTCGTCCAGCAGGGCGCGCAGGTCGTCGGGAAGCAGCGCGCGGGCCTGTTCGTCGCCCTCGATCAGGCGGTTGGCGAGCCAGTGCGCGTCCATGCCGCGTTCTGCCGCGATGGGCCGCAGTTTCTCCTCCAGCTCGGCCAGCAGGGCGACGATGGCGGCGGAATAGGCGGGCTGTGTGGTGGGCACGGCGTGTTTCGCGGCGGCTTCGCGGACGGCCTTCACCAGCGCCTGCACGCCCCTGCCCTTGCGCGCCACCAGTGGCACCACGGGCACGCCCAGCATCTTTTGCAGCTTGCCCGCATCCACCGGGCGACCCTCGGCCTCGGCCACGTCCATCATGTTCAGCGCCACCACCAGCGGCTGGCGCGTCTCGATAAGCTGGGTGG
>JALUAB010000232.1 GCA_027051195.1 Hyphomicrobiales bacterium | reverse complement strand
GCTGGTTCTGGAAGGGACTGTTCGGCATCCTGTTGCTGGGCGGCGCGGCTGGCGGCGGCGCCTGGCTGTATCAGCAATACGGTCCGGAAAAGCGGCTGGCCGCCATGCAGGCACAGATCACGATGCTAGAGCGGAAGCTGGCCGGCGGCGGCGATCTGGCGGCGCTGAAAGAGCAGTTGAACACCCTGCAGGCGGAGCAGGGCCGGCTGGCCGCGGCGCTGAAGGAGCTTTCCAAGTCCGACGGCGGCGAGTTGCCGCTGAAGGTGAAGGCACTGGAGGAGAAGGTCGCGGCGCTCGATGCGCTGAAGGGCCAGGTGGAGGGCAACACCAAGGCCATGCAGGCGTTGCAACAGGCGCTGGAGGGCGTGCGTGGGCAGCTTGCCACGCTGAAGGAAGGCATAGAGCAGCTGGCGCAGGCGCCCGCTCCGGCGCGGGGCGAGGGAGAGAACGCGCAGGGCGCGGCGGCTCCGGGCGCCGCTTCCGCCGCTCTCGTGGCGTTGAAACTGTCGTTGCAGGAAACCCAACAGCGGCTGGCGGCGCTTGCGCGGCAGCTGGATGACGTGCGCAAGGAGGCTGACCCGGCGCGCATGGCGCTGCTGGAGAACCGGCTGAAGAAGCAGGAAGAGGCGCTGGTGCGCGTTCAGGACGAGCTGCGTGGTGCCATCGAGAAAGTGCGCGAACAAGCGGCCGTGGCGGCGAAGCGGGCCAAGGAAGCGCAGGCCGTGGCGGCGGAGCTGAAGGCCAATCCGCCGGTGCCGGAGTTCACGCCGCCGCCGGAGGCGGCGGCCTACGCGGTGCTGCGCGAGAAGGTGGTTTCCGGCGCGCCGTTCAGGGCAGAACTGGAGAAGCTGGCCGCGCTGATGCCGGGCGAGAAGGCGCTGGACGCGCTGGCGCCGTTCGCGGAGAAGGGCGTGCCGACGGAAGCGGCGCTGGCCAAAGGGCTGGATGCAGCCATCGCGGCGCTCAAGACATCCGCCGAAGAAACGCAACCGGCGCAGGAGCAGGATGACCCGCTGGCCATTCTGAAGCAGAAGTTGAGCAAGGTGGTGAAGGTGCGCCGGGCCGGCGAAGTAGACTGGCCGGCGGTGGCAAAGGCGGCGAAAGAAAAGCTGAGGCAGGGCGGGCTGGCGGCGGCCGTGGCGGAGCTTTCCGCGCATAAGGGCGCCATGCCGGAGCCGCTGGCCGGGTGGCTGGCGCAAGCCAGGGCGCGGCTGGCCACGGACAAGGCGCTGGATGCACTGGCCGATGCGGTGTTGCGGCGCGCCGGCAAGGGTGCACAATGAGGCGGAAACGCCGACGAACGCTTGGGCGGGGCTGGCCATGAGCGACGTGGACTGACGGGGGCGCAAACGACATGTGGCGACTGATCATCTGGTTTCTTATCGCGGCGGGCCTTGCCTGGGGCCTGACCTGGGTGGCCAATCATCCGGGCACCATCACGGTGGAATGGCTGGGCTGGCGCGTGGAGGAGATGCCGGTGGCGCTGGCGCTGGCGGCGTTGCTCATCGGCCTGCTGGTGTTGTGGATCGCGTTTCGTCTGTTGCGCTGGCTCATCGGGGCGCCGTTCGCCCTTACGGACATGTTCCGCACCCGGCGGCGCAGAAAGGCCATGCGCGAAATGTCCACCGGCCTCACCGCGCTCATGGCGGGAGATGCAGAAACGGCGCGCCGGGCGGCGCACAAGGCGGCGCGGCTGCTGCCGGACGATCCGATGACGCAGCTGCTGGAGGCGCAGGCGGAGCTGCAGGCGGGCAACCTGCGGGCGGCGCATCATTATCTGGCGCAGCTGAAGGAGAACCCGGAAACCGAGCCGGCGGCGCTGCATGGCATGTTCCAGCTGGCGCAACGCGAGGGCAACGCCGAGGCGGCCAGGAGCATCGCGGAAGAGGCGTTGCGGCGGTATCCCAACCTGCCGTGGGCGGCGGAGGCGGTGCTCAAGTTCGCGGCACTGGCCGCGGACTGGCCGCGGGTGCGTGCGCTGCTGGGACGCATGCGCAAGGCGAAGATCATCGACAAGGCGGAGGAGAAGCGCAAGCTGGCGGCCACCTTCGCCGCAGAGGCGCAGGCGCTGGAGGAGCAGGAGCCGCAAAAGGCGCTGGAGGCAGCTTTGCAGGCGCATAAGCTCGACCCGTCGCTGGTGCCGGCGGCGGTCATCGCCGGGCGCTTGCTGGCGCAGCAGGGCAAGCTGCGCAAGGCGGCGAAGGTGCTGGAGCAGACATGGAAACTTTCTCCGCATCCCGACATCGCGGAGGTTTACGCGCATCTGCGGCATGGCGATTCGCCGGCGGACAGGCTCGCCCGCGTGCGTCAGCTGCTGCGCAAGTCCTCCGGCGGCGAGGAAGGCGCGGTGGCGCTGGCCCGCGCCGCCATCGACGCGCACGAATGGGACGTGGCATTGGGAGCGTTGCGCCCATGGCTGAACGAGAATCCCTCCGCCCGCATCTTTCTGCTGATGGCGGAGCTGGAAGAGGCGCGAGCCGGCGATATCGGCCGCATGCGCGAATGGCTGCGCCGGGCGCGCATGGCCCGGCCGGATCCGGCGTGGGTGGCGGGCAGTTACATCTCGCCGGTATGGCTGCCCATGACGCCTGAAGGCGATCTGGCTGCTTTCATCTGGCAGGAGCCGCCGGCCACGCCGGGTGCGCGCGTGCTGGGCGAGCCGGTGCCGCAGGAGTGGCTGGAAGCGCCGGCGCGCGTTTCCGAGCCTGCCGACAAGGCGGAAGAACCGGCGGAACCGAAAATGATCGAGGCGCAGGTGAAGGATGCCGGTGAGAAGGCGCCCGAAGCGCCGAAGGAAGAGGAAGAGCCGGCGGCCGCGGTGGTGAAAGAAGTGAAGGCGGAAGAGCCACCGCAGACGGAACCCGCTGAGGTGGCTGCTCCGCAAGCGGAAAAGGGCGATGGCAGCCGGGCCTCCGCCACGGAGGCGGAGAAAGCGAAGTCCGTCGCACCGAAGCCGCGGGTGGTGCGGCTGAAAGCTCCGGCGGGGGCGGAAGCGGTGGCGGATTTGCCGGAGGAAGGCGCGGCCAGGCCGCCGTTGCCGGATGATCCGGGGCCGGTTTCGGAGAAGGCGTAGCCGCGGTGGAGGGCGGCGCCGGAGGAGTTCATTTTTTACTGGCGTCGGCGGGCATGGTTGCGTTATAAGGCGCGCCATCGGTGGTCAACGCCATGCATGGAATTCAATCGGCCGCGGAGATCTTGTGTCCGCCGCGGCGGAAGCAGTTGACGGAGAAAACGACCATGGCCGTTCCGAAAAAGAAAGTGACGCGCTCGCGCATCGGCAAGCGTCGTGGCGGGCACCGCAAGGAAACCGTGACCTACGTGGAAGACAAGCAGACCGGCGAGCTGCGTCGCCCGCATCATATCGACCTGAAGACGGGCATGTATCGCGGCCGCCAGGTGCTGCCGCCGCGCGAAGACTACTGAGCAGCGCGGCGAGATATTCTGCCATCACGTTCATGAATGACGGGGGCGCGCCCGGGTGGCGCGCCCCCGTCTGTTTCCGCCGGTTCGCCAGGCGCAACGCCTATTTCGTCAGGCTGGCGAACAGGGTGGGGAGTTTTTCCGGCAGGCGATTGATATTGTCCACCACTGTGTAATTGGTGGCGCCGAAGATGCGCGAGACATACATGTCCGCGTGCGGGTCCAGCGTCAGGCAGTAGGTGAGTATGCCTTTTCGGCGCAGCTCCTCCACCGCCTTCTTGGTGTCCATGCGCAGATATTGCGGGTCGCGCTCGTCGATGTCCGCCGGCTCGCCGTCGGTGATGAGCAGGATGAGCTTGTTCTTCTCTCCCCGCTGCATCAGCTTTTCTCCGGCGTGCCTCAACGCCGCGCCCATGCGGGTGGAATAGCCGCCCTGCATGCCGGCCAGCCGGCTCTTCACCTCGTCGTCGAAGTGCTGGTCGAAGTCCTTGAAGCGGAAGTAGCGCACGTCGTGACGGCCGTCGGAGTTGAAGCCGTGGATGGCGAAGGGGTCGCCGATGCCCTCGATGGCGTAGGAGAGCAGGGCGCAGGCCTCGCGGGTGAGTTCCAGCACCGTCTTGTCCGAATCGCGCACCTTGTCGTTGGTGGATTCGGACAGATCCAGCAGAATGGTCACGGCCAGGTCGCGCCGGTTGAGCTTGTAGCGCATGGTGATGCGCGGATCCGGGTTCAGGCCGATGCGCAGCATGACCATGGCGTCCACGGCGGCGTTCAGATCCAGCACGTCGCCGTCTTCCAGCTTGCGTTCGCGCACCAGGCCCTGCGGGCGCAGGCGGTCGATGATCTGGCGCAGGCGGTGGGTGATGCCGCGGTGCTCGGTGAGCACCTTGTCCACGATCTCCGGATCGCCGCGCTTCGGGCGGTGTTCATAAACGCTCACCCAGCTGGGGCGGTGCAGCTGCACCTGATAGTCCCATTCGTGATGATGGAACGGGCCGATGATCGGCTCCTTGCCTTCCATCTCGTTATACGAGATGCCCTCGTCCTCGTAGGGGAACAGCTCGGACTGGAGCACCCAGATCTCCTGCGCGTCCTCGCCGGCGGTCTCCACCTCCACCTCGTTGACGAATTCCATCACCGAGACGTATTTGCGCACCTGCTCCTTGTGCGGCAGGTAGACGGTGGTGTCGATCCAGTCCTCCTCGTCGGTCGACCAGATGAAGCGGTTGTCGTCGCGCCAGGGCGTGCGCAGCTTCTCCAGGATGCGCAAGGAGGGCAGGTCGCGGCGTGTGGCCAGCACGTCGTGCAGGGCAAGGCCGATGTCGCGAGAGAATTCGGTGTCCAGGTCGCGCTCCGGCACCTGTTCGTGGAAGCGGCCTATAATGGCATCGATGTCGGCATCGCCGGTGGGCGCTTCGGGGTCAAGCAGATGGCGCACCATGGCCTCGATGAGCGGCATGCCGCGGTGCTCGTGCGCGTGATCGTCGCCCGGCTTAGGCAGCAGCCGCTTCCACAGGGTCTTCATGCCGGGGAACTCGGTGCCAGCGCAATATTCCACCCGCGCGTCCTCGGCCAGGCCAATGAAGAAGCGCTGGGCGGGGCTGAGCATGTCGGCGTCGCCCTGCGGGGCGTCGGTGTACATCAGGTGCGCGGCCATGTGCGCGGCCATGGCGCGATACAGCTCCAGCCCGGTGATGTCTCCGATGTCATCTACGGCATCCGGCAGGTGCAGGGCGCGGGCCTCGATGAAGGGGCGGAAGCCCTCGTGATCGGCTGCGGCCGGGCGCAGGAAGAAGTCGCGGCCCCAGAAGGCGCGGAGATAGAAGTTGATCTTGCGCTGCACGTCGATGAACAGGGTGCCGCGGCGCTCCTGTTGCAGCACGGCCTTAGAGTCTTCCGTCCTCAGGCCGAAGTAGTCCGCTTGCTTCGCGAAGTCGCGGCGGTAGGCCTCGGCGCCGAAGTCGATCCAGCGCTTGAGCCCCGTGAGTGTGAGCTTGGTCAGCAGCTCGTCCAGCACCTCCAGCATGGGGCGCAGGCCGCGCGGGGCGCGGGCGGCGGTGCGGTGCAAGAGCTGCATGTAGGCGCGCAGCAGGTCGGCGTCGCCCAGGCGACGGGCCGCCAGCGGCAACGTTTCCACGATGAGCGTGAGCACCGCACCGGAGGTCATGGAGGCGAGTTTCATGATGGAGGTCACCACGTCGCGGATGACGTCCTCGCCCACCTCGCGCACCACCTCCGGCATTTCGTCCAGCCACGCCACCACCAGGCGCGGATCCTTCTTCAGCCGGGCAAAGGCGCGGGCGCCGTCCAGATAGTCGGACAGGCCGCGCGGTGACATGTAGCGCACCGCCTCGTGCACCAGCGCGTCCAGATGCTCCGTCAGCTCCGGTGCGGCGGCCACCAGTTCCTCGCGGTAATCGTCCACGTCCACGCTCATGGCGCCTTGTCCTCCTGCCGGTGATGAACGCCGGATGCGACAGGCCAGTCCCGGACGGCAGCGGCCGTCCGGGGCGGGCGATCACTCTCCGCCGCCGAAGAAGGTCTGCACGGCGGCCTCCAGGGTGTCGCGCATGTCCGGATCGTCGGTAAGCGGCTCGATGAGCGCCATCTGGCACGCTGCCGACGCCGGAATGCCCTTGGAAATGAGCTGACCGGCGTAAATGAGCAGACGGGTGGACATGCCCTCGTCCAGCCCGTGACCCTTCAGGTTGCGCGAGCGTTCGGCCACCTGCACCAGCTTGCGCGCGGTAGCCTCGTCCACGCCGGCCTCGTGCGCGACGATCTCGGTTTCCACCTCGGGCGCCGGATAGTCGAAGCTCATGGCGCCGAAACGCTGTTTGGTGGACTGCTTGAGGTCCTTCATCAGGCTCTGGTAGCCGGGATTGTAGGAGATGACCAGCTGGAAGTCCGGGTGCGCCTTCACCAGCTCGCCCTTCTTCTCCAGCGGCAGTTCGCGGCGGTGGTCGGTGAGCGGGTGGATGACCACGGTGGTGTCCTGGCGGGCCTCCACCACCTCGTCGAGATAGCAGATGGCGCCGATGCGGGCGGCGATGGTGAGCGGCCCGTCCTGCCAGCGGGTGCCGTTCACGTCCAGCAGGAAACGGCCGACCAGGTCGGCAGCGGTCATGTCCTCGTTGCAGGCCACGGTGATCAGTGGCCGGCCAAGCTTGTATGCCATGTATTCCACGAAGCGCGATTTGCCGCAGCCGGTGGGGCCTTTCAGCATCACCGGCATGCGCACGTCCCAGGCCGCCTCGTAGCGCTCCACCTCGTCGCCCACCGGGCGATAGTAGGGCTCCTCGGTAATCATGTACTGTTCGACATTGATGTCGCTCATCTCGGTCATGGCGCAGACCTCCCGTTTCGGCACCATGCAGAGCATGCGTGCCGTTGCTCGCGGTTGCTTTCCAAACAAAGGCGCAAACGAATGGGCTTTTCGAAATGTTGCCGGCGTTCGTGGAAAGGGCCGCCAGCGCGGCGGCCCTTTCTATGGTGTTTCGTCCGCCTCGCGTCTCAGAAGCGCGGCTGCAGTCTGTCGGCGCACATCACCGTCTCTGGCGGCGTGCCGCGATAGACGACGATGGCGATGCCCTGCGTCTGGTTGATGTTGTCGTAGCCGATGAGCTTGATGTGGTGGTTGGGGTTGGCCTTGCGGCATTCTTCCAGCTCGGCCATGATCTTGTCCACATCCGTTTCGCCGAACATCGGCAGCTTCCACATGTACCAGTAGTGAAGCCCCGCGTTCTCCGGCTCGGTGTGCTCGATGGCCGGGTTCCAGCCCTTCGACACGATGTACTCCACCTGCTTGCGGATCTCCTCCTCGGTCAGTTCCGGCAGGTAGGAGAAAGTGCCGAACTTGCGGCTCTTGATGTCGGAAAGCCGCGAGGGATAGTCCATAACCTCGGACATGTCGTCCTCCTTGTCCGTGTATGCGTTCGAATCCGATCAGTGTGCCCGTGGCGGGCGCGACGCACCCTTAGCGGTGCGCCACGTCCAGCTTGTCCACGGTTTCGAACTCGAACTTGATTTCCTTCCAGGTCTCCATGGCCATCTTCAGCTCGGGGCTGTGCTTGGCCGCCTTGGTGAGGATGTCCTTGCCTTCCTTCTCCAGCTCGCGGCCCTCGTTGCGCGCCTGCACGCAGGCTTCCAGCGCCACGCGGTTGGCCGCCGCGCCGGCCGCGTTGCCCCACGGGTGGCCCAGCGTGCCGCCGCCGAACTGCAGCACGGCGTTGTCGCCGAAGATGGTGACCAGCGCCGGCATGTGCCACACGTGGATGCCGCCGGACGCCACCGGGAGGACGCCGGGCATCTGACCCCAGTCCTGGTCGAAGAAGATGCCGCGGGAGCGGTCCTCCTTCACGTAGCGGTCACGCAGCAGGTCGATCCAGCCCAGCGTGGCCTCGCGGTCGCCTTCCAGCTTGCCGACCACGGTGCCGGAGTGCAGGTGGTCACCGCCGATCAGGCGCAGCAGCTTGGCCAGCACGCGGAAGTTGATGCCGTGCCGCGGATGGCGGTCGATGACCGCGTGCATGGCGCGGTGCACGTGCAGCAGCAGGCCGTTGTCGCGGCACCACTTGGACAGCGAGGTGTGCGCCGCCCAGCCCAGCGTGAGGTAGTCGGACATGATGATGCGCGAGCCGATCTCCTTGGCGAACTCGGCGCGCTTGAACATCTCCTCCACTGTCGGGGCAGTGACGTTCAGATAGTGGCCCTTGCGCTCGCCGGTCTCGGCCTCGGCCTTGGAAATGGCTTCCTGGGCGAACAGGAAGCGGTCGCGCCAGCGCATGAACGGCTGGGAGTTGACGTTCTCGTCGTCCTTGGTGAAGTCCAGGCCGCCGCGCAGCGCCTCGTAGATGGCGCGACCATAGTTCTTGGCGGACAGGCCCAGCTTCGGCTTGATGGTGCAGCCCAGCAGCGCGCGGCCATACTTGTCCAGCTTGTCGCGCTCCACGTAGATGCCATGGGGCGGCCCAGGGTTGGTGGCCACGAACCACAGCGGGAAGCGCACGTCCTCCAGACGCAGGCTGCGGACCGCCTTGAAGCCGAACACGTTGCCGACGATGGAGGTGAACACGTTCACCACCGAGGCTTCCTCGAACAGGCCCATCGGATAGGCCACGAAGGCGTAGAAGGCCTCGTCGTCGCCGGGCACGTCCTCGATGGCGTAGGCGCGGCCCTTGTAGTAGTCCAGGTCGGTGAGCAGGTCCGTCCACACCGTCGTCCAGGTGCCGGTGGAGGACTCCGCCGCCACCGCCGCCGCTGCTTCCTCGCGCGGCACGCCGGGCTGCGGCACCACCTTGAAACAGGCGAGGATGTCGGAATCCTTCGGCGTGTAGTCAGGCTCCCAGTAGGTCTCCTTGTATTCCTTCACGCCGGCCTCGAATTTCTTGGCCATGTGGTCTTCTCCTCTCAAGGGAAGTCTGTTGACGCTTCGCCCCGGCTCCGTCGCCATGCCCCCGTTACGGCGGCGAAGGCCCGCAGGCACCCTGCCAGCAGCAGGTTGTGGACAGGCTAGGCCAAAACATGCATAAAGAAAAATCGAAAATTTCTATTCCACTCATAGACGGAATTGCGGGATTGCGGCAGACGCATGAATCGGCCATGACGGCACGGGCGGCGTTTCGGATGGCGCAACGCATCTCGTTGCGCCAGTTGCAGATTTTCGAGGCGGTGGCGCGTCTGAACAGTTTCACAGCGGCGGCGCGCGAGCTGCATCTGACGCAGCCCACCGTTTCCATGCAGGTGGCCAAGCTGGCCGATGCGCTGGGGCTGGAGC
>JALUAB010000231.1 GCA_027051195.1 Hyphomicrobiales bacterium | reverse complement strand
GTGGCGATGGAGCGGTCGGCCAGGCGGCGGAACATGGAGAGCATGCCGCGGCCCGAGATTTTCGCCTTTTCGAGGTAGCGGGCGGAGGCCTGATCGGCTGCCGCCTCCTGCGCGCGGGCATATGCCAGGTAGCGGCGCTGCAGCATGGACTGGCCGCCCAGCATGATGGCCCTTCCGGCCTGCACCGCACCCGAACTGCCGGAAACAGCGCCACCGGCAATGGCACCGGCCGCCAGCAGCTGCTGGATGATGGCCAGCGTGGAGAGCCGGTTGAGCTCGATGCCGCGACGCACCAGATGGGCGCCGGCGATGTGGCCTGTCTCGTGCGCGATGACGCCGATGACCTCGCCCGGTGTCTTCGCTTTCCGCAGCAGGCCAGTGTTGATGAAGATGCGCTGGCCGCCGGCGACGAAGGCGTTTATGCGCGGATCCTGCAGCAGGTGTACGCGCACCGCGCCCGGATGCAGCCCGGCCGCGCGGAAGATGGGTCGTGCGTAGAGCCGCAGCAGATCCTCGATTTCCGCATCGCGCACCAGCGGCAAACCGCCACCGCGGGCCAGCGCCGGGACGGCGAGGGCTTGCGCCAGCACGACGAGCGCGGCAAGAACGGTGGCAAGCGCCTTGCGCGCATGTGACGTCGGGTGAATCATGGCCATTCTTGTGGCGGTGGATCGGGGCATTTTCAAGGCTTCCTTTGGCACGGGGGAGATGAACCGCGGATGAAGGCGGAGCGAACGGCAACGGGAAGGGGCGAGCGCGGGCCTTCGGCGCGGGCGCGGCGGGTGGATCCGTTCATCGTCATGGACGTGTTGCGCGAGGCGAAGCGGCTGGAGGCCGAAGGCGTGCGCGTGGCGCACATGGAAGTGGGCCAGCCCGGCGGGCGGCCGCCGCGGGTGGTGCTGGAAGCGGCGGCCCGCGCCCTGGAACAGGCTGACCTCGGCTACACCGAGGCACTGGGCATTCCGGCGCTGCGCGAGCGCATCACACAATATTATGCGGAAGAGCACGGCGTTTCCGTGCCGCCGGAACGCATCTTTGTCACCACGGGGTCGTCGGGCGCCTTCACGCTGGCGCTCATCGCCGCCTTCGACGCCGGAGCGCGCATCGGGCTGGCCAACCCCGGCTATCCCGCCTACCGCAACATCCTGCACGCGCTGGATCTTTCGCCCGTGTTCCTGCCCGCGGGGCCGGAGCAGGGCTGGGCGCCGTCGGTGGAAGACGTGGCGCGGGAAATGGTGGAAGGCATGGCGGGCGTGCTGCTGGCCTCGCCGGTGAACCCCACCGGCGCCATGCTGCACCGCGACACCTTGCGCGCGCTCATCGAGGCGGTGGAAGGCGCGGGCGGCGTGTTCATCTCCGACGAGATCTACCATCGGCTCACCTACACGGAGCCCGCGGAAACGGCGCTGGCCTTTTCCGGCGACGTGTTCGTCATCAACAGCTTCTCGAAATACTACGCGATGACGGGCTGGCGCATCGGCTGGATGGTGGTGCCGGAGGCCTGCGTTCGGGCGGCGGAGGTGCTGGCGCAGAACATGTTCATCAACGCGCCGACGATATCGCAGCACGCGGCGCTGGCGGCGTTCGACGCCACCGAGGAGCTGGAGGAGCGCCGGGCGCAATACGCCGCCAACCGGGCGCTGCTGCTCAACGAGCTGCCGCGCATGGGGCTTTCCGGCTTCTCGCCGGCGGAAGGGGCCTTCTACCTCTATTGCGACGTGAGCGGCATCAGCAACGACAGCGTGGCGCTGGCGCGGCGCATTCTCGCGGAGGCGCACGTGGCCATCACGCCGGGGGTGGATTTCGACCCGCAAGAGGGCCGGCGCTTCGTGCGCTTTTCCTATTGCGCCGGGCGGGCGGACATCGAGGCGGGACTGGAGCGGCTGGCGCGCTGGCTGCAGGGGCGGCGCGAGGTTTGAACAGGGGCACAGGCAGGCCTTGAGCGCGGCGGCGGGTTGTGGAACAACCGCGCCTGAAACGGGCGAGTGTTGAGGAGAGGCGGCATGAACATCCTGCTCATCGGTTCCGGCGGGCGCGAGCACGCGCTGGCGTGGAAGCTGCGGCAAAGCCCGCTGTGCCACACGCTGTTCGCGGCGCCGGGCAACGCCGGCATCTGCGAGGAGGCGGACTGCGTTTCGCTGGACGTGAACGACTTTTCCGCCGTGGCGCGCTTCTGCAAGGACAACGCGGTGAAGCTGGTGGCCGTGGGTCCGGAGGCGCCGCTGGTGGCGGGGCTGGCGGACGCCCTGCGCGAGGAGGGCATTTCCGTGTTCGGGCCGTCGAAATTCGCCGCGCAGCTGGAAGGCTCGAAGAGCTTCACCAAAGACCTGTGCGCCAAATACGGCATTCCCACCGCCGCCTACGCCACCTTCGACAACGAGGCGGCGGCGCTGGCGTATCTGGAGCAGCACGGCGCGCCCATCGTGGTGAAGGCGGACGGGCTGGCCGCGGGCAAGGGCGTGATTGTGGCCGAGGACGCGGAAACGGCGGAAAAGGCTATCCGCGATATCTTCGGCGGGGCCTTTGGCGCGGCGGGCGCAAAAGTGGTGCTGGAGGAGAAGATGAAGGGCGAGGAGGCCTCCTTCTTCGCCCTGTGTGATGGCGAGAACATTGTGCCGCTGGCGGGCGCGCAGGATCACAAGCGCGCCCACGATGGCGACGAGGGGCCGAACACCGGTGGCATGGGGGCCTACACGCCGGCGCCCGTGCTGGACGAGGCGGCGCAGGCGCGGGTGATGGAGCGCATCATCGAGCCCACGGTGCGGGCCATGCGGGAGGTGGGCAGCCCCTACGTAGGGGTGCTCTACGCCGGGCTGATGATGACCGACGAAGGGCCGAAGCTGGTGGAATACAATGTGCGCTTCGGCGACCCGGAATGCCAGCCGCTGATGATGCGGTTGAACTCCGACCTGGTGGAGCTGATGCAGGCCACCGCCGAGCACGACCTCGCCGGCGGCTCGGCCGACTGGAGCGAGCGGGCGGCGCTGACCGTGGTGATGGCGACGAAGGGCTATCCCGGCGCTTACGAGAAGGGCAGCGTGATCTCGGGCGTGGAGCGGGCGGAGGAAGAGCCGCTGGTGAAGGTGTTCCACGCCGGCACCGCGCGCAACGAGGCTGGCGAGCTCATCGCCGTCGGGGGCAGGGTGCTGAACGTCACGGCGCTGGGCGATACCATTGCAGAGGCGCAGAAGCGCGCCTACGCGGCGGTGGAGAAGATCGACTGGCCGGAAGGCTTCTACCGCCACGACATCGGCTGGCGCGCCGTTGCGCGCGAGGGCGGTGAACGGGGTGCCTGAGCCGCGCCGGGCTTGTCAGGTGTAGTTCGTGGGCATACATCGCCACATGGATTACGCGGAGGGGTGGCTGAGTGGTCGAAAGCGGCGGTCTTGAAAACCGTTGAGGCGAAAGCCTCCGGGGGTTCGAATCCCTCCCCCTCCGCCATTGGTGATTTTTTGAATCAGGAACATTCACTGGCTGGTCCCTGTGGACATACCGCCCTTGCGCAGGGAGGCCACCTCCCGGCGCAGGGCGCGCACTTCCGTCAGCACCTCGGCGATTTCTTGCCGGCGCTGTTCGTGCTCGGCGTGCATAGCCTCTTCCTGCTCCGCCTGCATGGCGTTCACGATGATGCCGATGAACAGGTTCAGCACCGTGAAGCTGGTGACGAGAATGAAGGGTATGAACACGGCCCAGGCGTAGGGGTGCTTTTCCATCACCGGGCGCACGATGCCCATCGACCAGCTTTCCAGCGTCATGATCTGGAACAGGGTGTAGGCCGAGCGCGGAATGGAGCCGAACCAGTCAGGAAACGTGGCGCCGTAGAGCATGGTGGTCATGACGGAAAAGACGTAGAACACCAGCGCCATGAGGGCGATGATGGCACCAACGCCGGGAATGGCCTGCAACAGCCCGCTCACCACCCGGCGCATGGAGGGCACCACGGTGATGAGGCGCAGCACGCGCAACACGCGCAGTGCACGCAAGACCGCGAAGGCGCCGGAAGAGGGCAGCCAGGCGATGGCCACCACCACGAAGTCGAACAGGTTCCAGGCGCTGAAGGGAAAGCGCAGGCGCTCCACGAACACGCGCGCGGCGATCTCGATGGTGAAGATCCACAGGCATAGCGTGTCGATGGCCTTCAACAGCGGGCCGAAGCGTTCATAGATGACCGGTGACGTCTCCAGCCCCAGCACTATGGCATTGACGATGATGACCGCGACGATGACGTATTCCGTCACCGGGCGCGCCAGCAAATCGCGCAACCGGGCCCGCAGGCCGTCATATCCGGGCGCATGCGCCGTCATGCTTCCGTTCCCCGAGTTTGTCGCAAGATTACTTCCGCCGCTTCCCTGCCGCGGTGCTCATGCCAACGACATGCGCCGGATGCAAGTTAACGTGCGGCAAGGCTGGCGGGGCATATGGCCGCGCCCCGGCGGGCTTTATCCGGCGGTGAGCAGGGGTACGGCGGCGTCGCGCTCATGCAGGTAGAGCAGGTGGCGCAGAGCTTCGCCGCGCGGCATGCGCAAATCCGGATCCTGCAGGATGATGCGGCGGGCGTCATCGCGGGCGATGGCCAGCAATTCGTCGTGCTGGGAAAGATCGGCGGTGCGGAACTGCGGCAGGCCGGACTGCTTCGCCCCCAGCAGGTCGCCGGCGCCGCGCAGTTTCAGGTCGGCTTCGGCGATGACGAAGCCGTCTTCCGTCTCGCGCATCACCTTCAGGCGTTCCCGCGCGGTGGCGGTGAGCGGATCGCGGTAGAGCAGCACGCAGCTCGAAGGCTTGTTTCCGCGCCCCACGCGGCCGCGCAGCTGGTGCAGTTGCGCCAGGCCAAAGCGCTCGGCGTTCTCGATGATGATGATGCTGGCCTCCGGCACGTCCACGCCCACCTCCACCACCGTGGTGGCCACCAGCACGGCGATCTCGCCGCGCCGGAACTGCTCCATCACGGCATCGCGCGCCTCGCCCTTCATGCGCCCGTGGGCGAGGCCCACCTTGCCGGGCATGGCCTGCATGAGCGTGGCGAAGCGTTCCTCGGCGGAGGTGGCGGGCAGGGTGTCGGACTCCTCCACCACCGGGCAGATCCAGTAGGCGCGCTCGCCGCGCTCGACGGCCTGCACGAGGCGCGCGATGACCTCGCCCAGGCGCTCTATCGGGATGGTGGCGGTGCGCACCGGCTGGCGGCCGGGCGGCTTCTCGTCCAGCCGCGAGATATCCATGTCGCCGTAGAGCGCCAGCGCCAGCGTGCGCGGGATGGGCGTGGCGGACATGACCAGCACGTCCGCCGCATGACGCGCCTTGCGTTGCAGGGCCAGGCGCTGATGCACGCCGAAACGGTGCTGCTCGTCCACCACCACCAGGCCGAGGTCGGCAAATGCCACGTCCTGCTGGAACAGGGCATGCGTGCCAATGACGATGTGCGCCTGGCCGCTCTCGATCTGCGCCAGCAGATCCTTGCGCTTCTTGCCCTTCTCGCGGCCGGTCAGCAGCACGGCGCGCAGGCCCGCCGCTTCCGCCAGCGGCGCGATGGTGGCGAAGTGCTGCCGCGCCAGCAGGTCGGACGGGGCCATGAGCGCGCTCTGCGCCCCCGCCTCCGCCGCGTGCGCCATGGCCAGCAGCGCCACCACCGTCTTGCCCGATCCGACATCGCCCTGCAGCAGGCGCAGCATGCGGGCATCGCTTTCCATGTCGGCGATGATTTCGGCCACGGCGCGTTCCTGTGCGCCGGTGAGGGTGTAGGGCAGGGCGGCGAGGATACGCTCGCGCAGGCGTCCGTCGCCGCACAGCGCCCGGCCGCCGCGGCCCTTCACATGATGCCGCACCAGCGCCAGCGCCAGCTGGTTGGCCAGCAGCTCGTCGAAGGCCAGGCGCTGCCGGGCGGGGCTGTCCGGCGCCAGATCGGCCGGTGTTTCCGGCCGGTGCACGCGCAGCAGCGCCTCGCGGAAAGTGGGCCAGCCACGCTGCCTTATCAGTGCCGGGTCGAGCCACTCCGGCAGCTCGGGCAGGTGCTCCAGCGCCTGGCGGATGAGCTTGCCCAGCGTGCGTGAGGCGAGGCCGTGGGTGGCCGGATAGACCGGCTCCAGCTCGGGCAGGGCGGTGAATTCCTCTTCGGTGAGCACATGATCCGGGTGCACGATCTGCGGCTTGCCGCCATACCATTCGAGACGGCCGGAGATGTAGCGCGTCTCGCCCTCGGGCAGCAGCTGCTGCAACCAGCTGCCCCGCGCGTGGAAATAGACCAGCGTGACGCAGCCGGTATCGTCGCAGACTTCGATGCGATGGGGTGCCGGGCTGTTGGGCGGCGGCGAACGGTGGCGCGCCACGCGGGCGCGGATGGTGACGATCTGCCCGCTCTCCTTCGGCAGAGCATTCAGCGCCGGGCGGTGGTGGCGGTCGATAACGTCGTGCGGCAGGTGCAGCAGCAGGTCGATGAGGCGGGCGGGCTGTTTCTCCGGGCGGCCGAACAGGCGCGCCGCGGCGGCGGCGATCTTCGGCCCCGCACCCTTCAGCGTGGTGACGGGGGCGAACAGCGGATTGAGAATCTCCGGGCGCATGGATTCGTCCTGTTCGGGCGCGCACCACCTCGCGCTATCACCCCCATGTTGGACGGGGACGGGAGCAGGGTGGCGGGCGACGCCGTCAACCCAGCCAGTAGACCTTGATGAAATACCAGATGGTGAGCAGCACGGCGAGCACGCCGATGATGCCGCGCAGAACCTGTGGATTGACCTTCGTGGCCAGCCAGCCGCCCAGCCAGCCGCCGGGAAAGGCGCCGATGAAGGTGATGATGGCGGCGGGCCAGGCGATGCGGCCGCCAGCGACGAAGATGGCCACGGCGATGGTGAGCAGCAGCGCCGTTACGACGTTCTTCAGCGCGTTGGCCATGGCCGGGGTCATGTTGGTGAAGACGGCGTAGAGCGAGATCATCAGCACGCCCAGCCCGGCGCCGAAATAGCCGCCATAGACGGCGGCGAGGAACTCCAGCAGATGTTGCAGTCCGGCGTGTGCCCGCTGTCCGAGAACGCGCCTGAGCCAGCCGCCGATGTGGCGCGAGAAGATGAACATGACGGTGGCGAAGGCGAGCAGCCACGGCACGATGTGCAGGAAGGCGCGCTCGGCGGTGGAGAGCAGCAGGAAGGCGCCCGTCGCACCGCCGGCCAGCGCGATGAGGATGCGCCGGCGCACGAAGGGCTGGCGCACGTCGATGACGCGCCACTGCGGCAGCACGGCGGCCACGCGCCCACCCCACAGGCTGAACGTGGAGGTGGCGCTGGCGGCGGTGGGCGGCAGGCCGATGGCCATGAGCGCCGGGAAGGTGAAGAAGGTGCCGCCGCCGGCCAGCGCGTTGGCGGCGCCGCCGACGAGGCCGGCGGCGAACAGCACGAGCGCATCCATTGGGCTTATGCCGAGCATGGCGGATATCCCGGGCGAACGGAATGAGTCATGGACAGGAGCTTGCCGGGCGAAGATGCGGCAGGATGCCGCGCGCGTCAAGCTGGGCGGGCATTGCGCGCCGCGGGGGGAGGATCGTCCTGGCCGGATCCGCCATGACGCCGCCACCCGGATGTTGTTTCACTGGGCGGAGGCAGGGCGGCGGGAACGCCTGGGCCTGTGGGCCGGGTGACGAGAAAAAATCACATGACGCCGGGTAGCGTGCCGCGGAAGAAAAGCCCGCGCGTTTCGTGAAATGACACCCGCTGCCGCGCCCTCAGCCTTCCCGCTGGTGTTTCAGCCAGTTTTCCAGCCAGTGAATGTCATACAACCCGTCCTGGATCTCCGGCTCCCTGAGCAGGCGCTCGAACAGCGGGATGGTGGTCTTGATGCCGTCCACCACATATTCGTCCAGCGCCCGGCGCAGGCGCATGAGACATTCCGTGCGGTTGCGGCCGAAAACGATGAGTTTGCCAATGAGGCTGTCGTAATAGGGCGGGATGACATATTCGCCATAGACGTGCGAGTCCACCCGCACTCCCAGGCCGCCGGGCACGTGCAGGTGGGTGACGCGGCCGGGGGAGGGCACGAAGGTCATCGGATCCTCGGCATTGATGCGTACCTCGATGGCGTGCCAGTCGATATGCACGTCTTCCTGCCGCATGCTCAAGGGCGCACCGGCGGCGACGCGGATCTGCTCCTGCACCAGGTCGAAGCCGGTGACCTGCTCCGTCACCGGATGTTCCACCTGCAGCCGCGTGTTCATCTCGATGAAGTAGAATTCGCCGTCCTCGTAGAGAAACTCGACGGTTCCGGCGCCAACGTAACCAAGCTTGCGCATGGCCACAGCCACGGTTTCGCCGATGCGTTCGCGCTGTTCGGCATTGAGCGCCGGGGATGGTGCTTCCTCCCACACCTTCTGGTGGCGGCGCTGGAGCGAACAGTCGCGCTCGCCCAGATGCACGGCGTTACCGTGCGTATCACCGAACACCTGCACCTCGATGTGGCGCGGCCTGCCGAGATATTTCTCGACATAGACCTCGTCGTTGCCGAAGGCGGCGGCGGCCTCCGAACGGGCGGTGAGGAAGGCCTCCTCCAGCTCCGATTCGTCGCGCGCCACCTTCATGCCGCGACCGCCACCGCCGGCGGAGGCCTTGATGAGCACCGGATAACCGATGTCGCGCGCGATGCGCTTCGCTTCTTCCACCGTTTCCACCGCGCCGTCGGAGCCGGGCACCACGGGTATGCCCAGCTCGGCAGCGGTCTTCTTCGCCGTCACCTTGTCGCCCATGAGGCGGATGTGCTCCGCCTTCGGGCCGATGAAGGTGATGCCGTGCTCCTCCAGAATATCGGCGAAATGGGCGTTTTCCGAGAGGAAGCCGTAGCCCGGATGCACGGCGTCGGCGCCGGTGATCTCGCAGGCGGCGATGATGGCCGGGATGTTGAGGTAGCTTTCCGTGGCCGGCGGCGGGCCGATGCACACGCTCTCGTCCGCCAGCCGCACGTGCATGGCTGCCTCGTCGGCGGTGGAATGCACGGCGACGGTGGATATGCCCAACTCCTTGCAGGCGCGCAGCACGCGCAGGGCGATTTCACCCCGGTTGGCGATGAGGATTTTCTCGAACATGGCGTGTTCCCCGGGCGTGGACGCTGGCAATTGAGGCGGCTCACTCGATGATCAGCAGCGGTTCGTCGTATTCCACCGGCTGGCCGTCTTCCACCAGGATGGCCTTGACAACGCCGGAGCGTGGGGCGGGAATCTGATTCATGGTCTTCATGGC
>JALUAB010000230.1 GCA_027051195.1 Hyphomicrobiales bacterium | reverse complement strand
GTGGGCTGGGTGCGCGCGGGCGGCATGCTGGTGCGCTTCGCCGGCGAGCGTATCGCCAACGCCAGCCCGCTGTTGCTGCCGGTGACGTTGCGGCAGGGGGAGCGGGCGCTGGGGGCCACGCTCAGCTGGCAGCAGCCACAGCCGCTGGCGCCGTTCGCGCAGGACTCGCCCTTCGCCGGTCTTGCGCCCGACCCCGAGGTGAAGGTGCGGCGGCAGGTGCTGGCGGAGCCGGACGCCGGCCTGCCCGAGCGCACCTGGGCGTCGCTGGCCGACGGCACGCCGCTGATAACGGCGAAGCGCGCCGGGCGGGGCTGGCTGGTTCTGGTGCACGTGACGGCCTCGCCGGACTGGTCCAACCTGCCGCTTTCCGGGCTGTTCGTGCAGATGCTGGAGCGCCTGGCCGAGATGGCGCCGCAGGCGCGACCCCATGCGCCGCGGAAGGAAGACGCCGCCTTGCGCCCTGCAGCCGATCAGGTGGACGGGGCGGACGAGGTGAGGCGTGCGATGGTGGAGCGCATGGCGCCGGGGGCCTACACCCCGCGGCAGATGCTCACCGGTGACGGGTTGCTGGCGCCGATGCCGGCGCAGGCGATGCCCATTCGCGCGGCGGCATTCGACAAGGCGCGGCCGACGCCGCTGCATCCTGCGGGGTTGTATGCGCGGGCCGGGCAGGCGCGGGGGCTGAACGTGGGGTACGCGAAAATGACGCTGCGGCCGTTGCCGACGCTGCCGGCCGGGTTTTCCCGCGCGGCCTACGCGGTGCGTGGCGCGGTGGATCTGGCGCGGCCGTTGTTCATGGCCGCGGCGGTGCTGTTTCTGCTGGATCTGCTGGCGATGGCGTGGCTGGCGGCCGGCGGGGGGCTGCCCCGGCGGCGCGCGGTGGCGACGAGGGCGCTGGTGGTGGTGCTGGCGGTGACGCTGCTGACACCGGCGACAGGCTGGGCGCAGGAAGGGCGCGGCGGCGATGATCCGGACAGGCTGGCCTTCGCCCTGATGGCGACGCGCGAGACGCATCTGGCCTACGTGAAGACGGGAGATGCGGAGGTGGACGAGCTGGCCCGCGCCGGGCTGTTCGGTCTGTCGGAGGTGCTCACCGAGCGCACCTCGGTGGAGCCGGGGGAACCCATCGGCATCGATATCGAAAAGGACGAGATCGCCTTCTTTCCGCTGCTCTACTGGCCGGTGACGGCGGATGCGAAGGCACCTTCCGACAAGGCGCTGCGCAAGCTGGACACGTTTCTGAAGAACGGCGGCACCATTCTGTTCGACACGCGCGACGCGCCGGACGCGGCCCTCGCACCGGACAGCATGACGCCGCAGCGCCGCGCGCTGCAGCGCATTCTCGCGAAGCTGGACATTCCACCGCTGGAGACGGTGCCACGCACCCATGTGCTGACGCGCTCGTTCTATCTGCTGAAGAGCTTTCCCGGGCGTTTCGACGAAGCGCCGTTGTGGGTGGAGGCGACTTCCATCGGCCGCGAGCGGGGCAAGCTCTCGCCGGCCAACGCTGACGGCGTGAGCGCCATCCTCATCACCGGCAACGACATGGCCGGCGCCTGGGCCATGACGGAGACGGGGCGGCCGCTGCTGCCGGTGGCGCCCGGCGGGGCGCGCCAGCGGGAATACGCCTTTCGCGCCGGGATCAACATCGTCATGTACACGCTGACCGGCAACTACAAGGCCGATCAGGTGCATCTGCCCACCATCCTGAAGAGGCTGGGGCAATGAGCCGGCGGGCTGCATTTTCGATGGTCGGGGAAGGAACCGAAGGAGCGTTCTGAATCGTGCGGCAGCAGTTCGACATTCTGTTCGATCCCGTCGTGCCGGTGTGGCTCATAGCCGCCGGGCTGGCGATGGCGGGCGTGTTGCTGGCGCTGCTGTGGCGGGCGGGGCTGTCGCGCATCGGCATTTCCCTGCGCGCGGTTCTGGCGCTGGTGCTGGCGGCCATGCTGCTGGATCCGAAGCTGCGCACGCAGGAAACCGAGCCGCTGGCCGACATCGCGCTGATCGTCGCCGATCATTCGGCCAGCCAGAGGCTGGACAAGCGTCTGGAGCGCACCCGCGCCGCCACCCGCCTGCTGCAGGAGCGTCTGGCGGCACTGCCGAACACGGAGGTGCGCACGCATATCCTGCCGGCCGACGACGGAACCCGCGGAACGCGGCTGATCGGCGCGCTGAAGAAGGCGCTGGCCGGCATTCCGCCGGAGCGTTTCGCCGGGGCGTTCCTGCTGACCGACGGGCTGGCGCACGACATGCCGGCGGAGGTCGGGCGGGCGCTGCCGGAGGAATACGCCGGGGCGCCGGTGCATGCGCTCATCACCGGACGAAGGGACGAGCGCGACCGCTGGGTGCGGATCGTGCGCGCCGGGCGTTACGGGATCATCGGCAAGACGCTGGCGGTGCGCTTCGAGGTGAAGGAGCTGCCGTCGCCGCGCGGGCCGCGCAGGGTGCGGGTGCGGGTGCGGCTGGACGGGCGGCCGCTGCGCGATCTCACCGTGCCCACCGGCGTCAGCACGACGCTGCGCGTGCCGGTGCGGCATGCCGGGCAGAACGTGCTGGAGATCATCGCCGAGCCCATGTCCGGCGGCGCGGAGCTGACCTTGCGCAACAATCACGTGGTGCACGTGTTCAAGGGCGTGCGCGACCGGCTGAAGGTGCTGCTCATTTCCGGCAAGCCGCACGCGGGCGAGCGCATCTGGCGGAATCTGCTCAAGTCCGACCCGATGGTGGATCTGGTGCATTTCACCATCCTGCGTCCGCCGGCGAAGCAGGATGGCACGCCGATTTCGGAGCTGGCGCTGATCGCCTTTCCCACCTACGAATTGTTCGTGGAAAAGCTGCACAATTTCGATCTCATCATCTTCGACCGCTACCGGCGGCGCTCCATCCTGTCCATGGACTATCTGCAGAACGTGGTGGATTACGTGCGCAATGGCGGCGCGGTGCTGTTCACCGCCGGGCCGGAATTCGCCGGCGACGACTCCCTCTTTCACACGCCGCTGGCGGAGATGCTGCCGTTCGCGCCGACGGGGCGGATCATCGAAGGTCCCTACAGGGCGCAGGTGAGCGCGGTCGGGCTGCGGCATCCGCTTACGACCGGTCTGGGGCAGGCGAAGGCCGACGAGACGCCGCCCTGGGGCCGCTGGTTTCGCCTCATCGAGGCGAGGATGACTGGCGGGGACGGTGCGCAGGTGCTCATGCGGGGGCCGGGGAACAGGCCGCTTCTGACCGCCGCGCGTATCGGCGAGGGCCGGGTGGCGGCGCTGCTTTCCGACCATGTGTGGCTGTGGGCGCGCAAGTATGATGGCGGCGGACCGCACGTGGAGCTGATGCGGCGGTTGGTGCATTGGCTGATGAAGGAGCCGGATCTGGAGGAGGAGCAGCTGCGGGCGCGGCTGGAAGGGGCCGATCTCGTCATCGCGCGGCGCACGCTGGCCGATAGGCCGCCGCCGCTGGAGGTGCGCACGCCCGACGGGCGAACGCTAAGGCCGGAATGGCGCGAGCGCGGTGCCGGCATGTTCGAGGCGCGGGTGCCGAACGCGGCGCCGGGGCTGTATCACTTTCAGAGCGGGGAGCTTGCGCGCACGTTCCCCGTGGGCGCCGCGGACGTCACCGAATTCCGCAATCTGGTGGCTGGCGAGGACATTCTCGCGCCACTGGCGCGGCGCAGCGGCGGTGGCATCCGGTGGATTGCCGCCGGCGGGGGGGAAGCGGTGCGTTTGCCGGGTGTGGTGAAAATGGACGCCGGCGCTGGCATGGCCGGCCGCGGCTGGCTGGGGGTGGCGCGCAGGAACGCGGCGCGTGTGCTGGCGGTGCGGCATTATCCGCTGTTCACGGGGTTGCTGGCGCTGGCTGGTCTGCTGTTGCTGCTGGGGGTGGCCTGGCGATTGGAGAGCCGCTGAAACACCGGAAACATATGCGATTTGCCATATGTTTCTTCCCGGTATATATTTCGCCACCAGCAGTTTCCCGTCACAGGGGCAGGAAGCAACCCGACAGGAGAGGCTCGCATGCGCACCTCCTCTTCCAGATTTGGCATGGCGTTGCTGAGCGCCGCATGCCTCGGTCTTTTCTCCACCGCTCCGGTGCAGGCGGCGCAGCCGCGGCCGATAACCGGCTATCAGAATGTGGACGAGGCGATCTACGTGGTGGGCACCACCTGTGGCATGGGCTCGCTCACGGCGGCCAAGGTCATCGACAGCTTCATTCTGGCCGTGGCGCCAAGCCTCGGCTACGAGGAGAAAAAGGACACGACCAGCTTCGGCAACATGGTGCAGCAGCTGCAGAAGCAGGACGAACTGCGCCAGTATGGCTACAAGGGGCCGGTGCGCCGTTTTCTGGATCGCTATTGCATCATCGGCTACCTGACCGGCACCGGCTCGTGTGATGCCGTGGGCGCCGCGGACTGATGCCAGAATGCACAACGGACCACCAACTGCCCCGCGCCCTCACCCAAACCCCAAATCATGAAAACCAAGGGTTTGGGTGAGGGCGCGGGGTGGTTTTGCCGGTCAACCTTTATGCGACCTGGCATGATTCCTTTTTCCATTGCCGGCACGCGAAACGCGCCGATGAACGCTTTCATCGGCGCGTGATCGCATTTTCGCCGGGCGGGGTGGTCAGCTGCAATCATCGCACGGCAGCTTCATCCTCTGGCGCGGCCGCAGGCTGATGTCGTCCTTCATGGTCATCTGCAGGTTTCCGAAGACCAGTCGGCCAATTTTCACCGTGTACTTGTAGCAGCTGTAGGTGATGACGAGATCGTTTCCGTCTTCCATGGCCGCGGTCTGGTCGTCGCTCAGCTCCGGCGTTCCCTCCCTGCAGGTGTAGGAACCCAGATTGTGGCTCCAGGCCAGTTGCGGCTCCGCATCCGGGTCGTCCTTCGTGAAGGTGAAGATGGTCAGCGCCAGGTTGTCCTCCGGAAAGCTGCCCATGATGTGCCTGGCCACGTTGTAATAGTTCTCGATGGCGCTCTTGCTGAGGGAGCCTTTCGCCTGGGTCACGAGATCGCCGACGGTGCTGGCCACGCGCGTCATCTTGCGCGAGGCCATCGACATCAGGAACATCTCGATGGAGCCCACCATCAGCAGGAGAAGGAAGGGAAAGATCAGCGCAAATTCGATCGCCGCGACGCCATCCTCCTCCCGCGCGCCACCGCGAATGCGGCGCAGCGCCGCGTTCACCCGGCACATGAAGCCGCCTCGCGGCCGGGCGACACGCTCCCTTTCATTCAAATGCCTCATGACGTCCACTCCCGTGTCAAACGCATCCTCTTGAGTGCAAATTCTCTTCACTGCCCATACGGCTCGTTGCGGAACGCCGTGGCGGCGGACACCAGAAAGGTGCCGTGATTGGTATTGCCGGCCAGCGCCCCGATCATGGGCGTGATGAACCGCCATTCGTAAAAGGCCCTGACCAGGATCACGCGGCGGGGCCCGCCGATCTGGAATTCGTCCGCGAGCTCAAGGTTGTTGTCGCTGTCCCACTGGGGTGGCGGCGCGTCGATGTCGGCGAAGTCATCGAACTCGCGCACGTCCACCACGAGGTTCGTGCGGCAGGACGTCTTGAGCACCACCTGGTTGCAGATCTTGTCGCGGAAGTCCTCGGCGGAGATGCTCGTGCTTTCCGCGCGGCCGGTGCGGATGAGACGCGAGGCACGTTCCACTCCGTCCTCGATGCCGTTGTTGAAAATCATCAGCAGGCCCATTTCGATGATGCCGAAAAAGACCCAGAAGAAAACCATCGCCACGAGGGCAAACTCCACCGCCGTGGCGCCGTCGTCGCTGCGGCGCCAGATGCGGCGGACGCGGTCGGTGAATTTCCTCAACATTTTCGGTGCTCCCGCCTCGGCAAAATGCATTCACAGTCGGCGGGAAGAGTAACCGAATGCTTTTGTGATCGCGTTAGAAACGGAGGGAAAATTCGATTCAAACTTGCGCTGTTGGCTCAACCATTCGTTTACCATTCTGGCGCAGGAGGCGCAGGGGAGGCGCGGAACCGTGCAGGCGCATGCGGCCTGTGAGGGAAGGCCCGCGGCGGGGAGTTGCGATCAGCTGTCGCGGTAGAAGATGTGGCGGCCGATCTTGATCACCGGGCGCATGACGCTGGCCCAGGTAGGGCGCACGTAGTCGGCATGGTAGAAGGCCACGCCCTCGAAACCGCGCAGGCGAATCTGCCCCCGCATGGCCTTCGTGGCCAGCCGTTTGGCAATGGCCCACTGGCGCGCGTCCGTCGGGTAGTCCGGCTTGCCGTCGCAGGCGAAGGAGAACTGACAGGCGTTGCGCCGCTCCGCGCCCTGATAGACGACGCCGCAGATGGTGCTGGGGAAGCGCGGGTCGCGCACGCGGTTGAGAATGACCTTGGCCACGGCCATCTGGCCCTTGATGCTCTCCGAACGCGCCTCGAAGTAGATGGCCTTGGCCAGACACATGCGTTCACGCAGGCGCTTGCGCCTCTGGGCCAGGAGGCGAAGACGCTCGCCGCGCGCCAGCCGCCAGCTCTCCTCCAGCTTCCAGATGGGTGGCGTGGCTGCCAGCTTCGGCAATGGCGCACGCTTGTTTGCGGCCGAGCGCGGCTGAGCGGGGGTCGTTGTTTCCGTCGGCGCGGCGGCGATAACGCGGCTGGTGAACAGGGGGTTGTCCGGGGGCAGGTCGCCCTTGCCGTCGCGGGCCACGCGCTGGTAGGTGGCCTTGATCAGGCTCGCCTGCTCCGCCGTGCCGGTGTTGGTATTCGCGGCAAACAGGGAAGGCGCGCGCAGGGGGTTTTCCTTGGTGGTCAGCACGGGAATGGGCGCGGCGATGGGGGTAAGACGGGCATCGGCCGATGCCATGGATGCGCCATCAGTGCGGGACAGCACCTGCACGCCAACGATGACAGCCGCTCCGAGAGAAACTCCCACAAGGCCGAAAGAGACGATTTCCGGCCAACAGAGGCGCTTGCCCCGGGCCTCCGCAGGTTGGCGCGCCAGCGCGGCCCGACGGTCTGGAACACGGCGCAGGCGCATGCTTAACCCCTCTTACGTGCGTACCCCGCTTCTGCCGTGAAAAATGAACAATGCGGCAGAATGACGACAAAACGATCCTTCGCCCCCGCAAGAGTAGCCCGCGAAACATTTAGCACAGGTTAACCATGAATCGCAAGGAAACGTGCAGCGCGCACCTTGTCGTGACGATGCCGTGGCAACGCGGCGGGCATCACTTTTCCCGTTCGCCGTCGCCGCGGGAGAATTCGTCGTGCAGTCTGTCCAGCATGCCCTGGAGAGGATGATGCGTCGCTTCCGCCGGCGCGCGACGCTGGCGGATGGCTTCGTCGAGCCGCAGGATGCGATGGTGCAGATCGTGGGTGCGGTTCAGCAGATCGGCCAGCTCGGCCGGCAGACGGCGCAGCGTTTCCTCCTGCGGCGGCTCCACCATGGCGGATAGGTCCATGCTCTCCTGCTCGCGCCGGGCATCCTGCTCGGAAAGCTCGCCCATGCCGACGGCGCGTTGCAGCAGCAGCCAGGAGGCGAGTTGCATCAGGCGGGTCGTCAGGCGCATGCTCTCGGTGGCGTAGAGCATGGCGTCGTCGCGCGAGAGGCCGCGCACCGCCTCGCGCCCCGGGCCATCCAGATAATCCGCCGTTTCCTCCACCAGGCGCATGCCTTCCTCGAACACCTGGCGGAATCTGGCGGATCCCACGAAGCGTTCCATGAAATCGACGAGCGCGCCGTGCGTTCCATCCTGTGCCGTTCCGTTGCCGGTCATGGTATCCTGCTCCCCCAGAAGGCCTCCCCAGCCTGAACCGGCGTGGTGCGCGGGTCAAGATGGGGCAGCGAATTTGGTTTCCGCCCGTGCCAATGCAAGTGGCGGGCCAGCCGTCGGCAGGAAAGAATGAAAAAAGGCCGCGCACGAGGCGCGGCCTGAAGTCTGACAGGGAGGCGTCAAACAGAGTGGACAGGAGCCACTCGGGAGGAAATCCATGTGAAATGGATTACGTTAACCATGATGCCCGGCAATGGTTAGCGAATGGTTAACGCTCGCGAAAAAATTGCAATGCGGAGAGCTTCCGCGCGGTTGCGCGCTTGACACGGGCGGCGCGGGGCGTATACAGCAGCCAGCCGAAACGTGCGCGGGGGCGCCACCTTCCGGGGTGCCGGCGCTTGTCGAGAAACGATTCAATTTTCCGGAGATGAAGACATGTCCCGTCGTTGCGAGCTGACCGGCAAGGGCGTTCTGACCGGCAACAACATCAGCCATTCGCATATCAGGACGCGCCGGCGTTTTCTGCCTAACCTCGTGAATGTGCATCTGCTGAGCGAGGTGATGGGCCAGCGCTATCGCTTCCGCATCAGCGCCCAGGCGCTGAAGTCCGTCGAGCATCGCGGCGGGCTGGATGCCTTTTTGCTGAAAGCGAAGGATACCGAACTGTCGCCGAAGGCGCGAAAGCTGAAAAAACAGATCAGGGCGCGCCTGGCGCAACAGACCGAGGCCTGAAGCGGCCGACCGCCGGAGTGAAAAACCACGCAGGGCAGGTGCGAATGCGCCTGCCCTTTTCGCGTTGCGTGACGACATACGGGGCAGTGTGGTGGCGCTGCATCGAAGACATGCAGGATTTGCATGGTTGGGGGTGTTGACCCGGGCGGGCGAGTGCACCTATATGGCGCGGCGTCGCGGGCGCTGGGGTGCCACTGCGGCGGGCGGCGAGGCCGCCGGTGTTGTTTGACAGAGACGGCAAAAAAATTTTCCGAAGGCGCTTGACAGGCGGAGGCGGGTCAACATATATAGCGCACCGCCTGAGGCGAGGTCGGGCCGGGAGCAAACTTCCGGCAGGTTCAAGAAGCCAGCCAAGGGCCCTTCGGAACAGGGGTGGCTGTCCGGAAATGCACTGAAGCGAGGTGCATGCGGGGGCCGATTCCGTGCCGGGACATTTGCCTGGCGGTGCTTTTTGACAGATTGTATTTGGCCCTTTTGCTGCGACGAGAATCGTCGCAGAAAGGTGTTGACAGAAGCTGCAAGTGTCATATATCCAAGAACGCTTGCAAGGGACGTTTGGCGCAGCACATGCGCCGGTGCTTTTTGACATCGTGAGCGGAAAGAAAGAGAAACGCAGGCGGCGGCGCTTCGCGTGGCATGACCTCGGTCGTGCCGGGAGCGCGAGCACATCCTGCGTTTCGGGCAGTCAGCCATTGGTCACCTTCCTGGAAAAGGTGGCCGGTGCGTTGGCTTACCCGTCGAGCCTGAGATGCGACCGTGCGCCTGCCGCACTCCGCAAGGGGTGCGCCGAAAGGCAAAGGCAGGGGTACGAGCACAGGTTTCAAACTTGAG
>JALUAB010000229.1 GCA_027051195.1 Hyphomicrobiales bacterium | reverse complement strand
GAAGGCGAATCTCCACCCTGGCGGGACAGATGGCCGATCCGTTCGATCTCGATGACGTGTGGCAGGAGCCGCCGCGGCAGGAAGCGGCGCCGCAGGCGCCTGGCGCCGAGGCGTCGGGCGAGCCGCCGTATCTGGCCGGGCTGAACCCGGAGCAGCGCGAGGCGGTGCTGACCACCGAGGGGCCACTGCTGGTGCTGGCCGGCGCCGGCACGGGCAAGACCCGCGCGCTGACCACGCGGCTGGCGCACATCCTCGCCTCGCGCCTGGCGTGGCCGGGGCAGATTCTCGCCGTCACCTTCACCAACAAGGCCGCCGGCGAGATGCGCGAGCGCATCCGCGCGCTCATCGGCGATATGGTGGAGGGCATGGGCTGGCTGGGGACGTTCCACTCCATCGGGCTGAAGTTTTTGCAACGCCACGCGGAGGCGGCGGGGCTTTCCAGCGGCTTTTCCATCCTCGATGATGACGACCAGCTGCGCCTGCTGAAGCAGGTGATGGCGGCGGCGAACGTGGACGAGAAGCGCTTTCCGGCGCGGCAGATGGCGGCGCTCATCGACGGCTGGAAAAACCGCGGGCTGCTGCCCGAGGACGTGCCGGAGCGCGAGGCCTTCGCCGGGCAGGGGGTGAACGCGCAGGCGCTGTATGCCGCCTACCAGGAGCGCCTTTCGCAGCTCAACGCGGTGGATTTCGGTGATCTGCTGGTGAAGCCCTTGAAGCTGTTGCAGGCGGATTCGTTCCTGCTGGAGGAATATCGCAACCGCTTCCGCTACATCCTGGTGGACGAGTACCAGGACACGAACGTGGCGCAATACCTGCTGCTGCGGCTGCTGGCGGGGGAGAACGGCAATATCTGCTGCGTCGGCGATGATGACCAGTCCATCTACGGCTGGCGCGGGGCGCAGGTGGAAAACATCCTGCGCTTTCCGAAGGACTTCCCGCAAGCGAAGGTGATCCGGCTGGTGCGCAACTACCGCTCCACGGCGCACATCCTGGGCGCCGCCAACGGGCTGATTGCGCACAACCGCTCGCGCCTTGGCAAGGATCTCGTCTCCGGGCTGGGAGACGGGGAGAAGGTGCGCATCGTGCCCTGCCGCGATGATCTGGAGGAGGCGCGGCGCATCACCGACGAACTGGAGGCCATGCAACGGCGGGGCACTTCCTTCAGCGACGCGGCCATTCTGGTCAGGGCGTCGTTTCAGATGCGCAGCATTGAGGAGCGGCTGATCGAAACCGCCATTCCCTACCGCGTGGTGGGCGGTCCGCGTTTCTACGAGCGGGCGGAGGTGCGCGACGCGCTGAGCTATCTCAAGGTGGTGGCCTCGCCGGATCATGACCTCGCCTTCGAGCGCATCATCAACGTGCCGAAGCGCGGCATCGGCAAGGCGAGCCTCGCCAAGCTGCATGCATTCGCCCGCAACCGGGGCGTTTCGCTCTACCGGGCGGCGGAGCTGATGGTGGAGACGGACGCGCTGCCGGCGAAGGCGCGCAATTCGCTGAAAGGCCTGCTGGAGCAGTTCGCGCGCTGGCGGCGGGAAATGGCGAACCTGAAGCCGGACGAGCTGGCGGGGCTGGTGCTGGACGAATCGGGCTACATTGAGATGTGGCAGGCGGAGCACACGGTGCAGGCGCAGGGGCGGCTGGAGAACCTGAAGGAGCTGGTGCGCTCCGTCGGCGAGTTCGAGACGCTGGCCGGTTTCCTGGAGCACGTGGCGCTGGTGATGGATGCCGATGCGCTGGCCGACGATGGCCGGGTGACGCTGATGACCATGCACGCAGCCAAGGGGCTGGAGTTCGACACGGTGTTCCTGCCTGGCTGGGAGGAGGGGCTGTTTCCGCACCAGCGGGCGCTGGACGACAATGGCGAGGCGGGGCTGGAGGAGGAGCGGCGGCTGGCCTACGTGG
>JALUAB010000228.1 GCA_027051195.1 Hyphomicrobiales bacterium | reverse complement strand
AGCAGGAGAATTGCAAAGCAATTCTCCTGTAATTATTTTTGCTGTCACCGTTCTTCAGGAACGGTCGCCGTCACTCGCCTTGCTGCGCGGGCGAAAGGTGCGCCAGCCGGAGATCATGGAGCTGATGATGGACTGCAACGACATGATGTCCTCGCGCACCGCGGCATAGACATGCACCATCACGAACACCAGGATGGCCCACATGCCCAGATGGTGCCACGTGTGCACGTCCTGGCTCTGGCCGAACAGCGGGATGATCCATGAGGAGAACCATTCGTATTGCCAGCTGCCCATGCCCGTGCCTTCACCATAGAGCGCGAGCCCCGTGAGGATCATGAACACCAGCGGCCAGATGAAGGCGAAGTGCATCACCAGCATCGCCAGCGGATTGTGCCCGGCGTAGCGTTTCGGCGCCGGCACCAGCATCAGATACCACTTCACCTCGTGCAGCAGCTCGCGCCAGAAGGAAGCGCGCCACACCGGCGGCAGGAATATCTCCCGCGCATGCCGGTTGCCGGCGAATGCCCAGTAGATGCGCAGCACGAAGGCGGCGATGAGAATGTAGGCGGCCGAAAAGTGCAGCCACCGGATGGTGCCGAACAGAAAGTTGTCATAGGCCTCGCCCGGCACCGTCGGCGGCGGCGACCCGATGAGATAGCCGGTGACGGCCAGCACGAAGATGGATGCCGCATTCACCCAGTGCCAGAGGCGCAAGGGCGCTTCATAGACGTAGATGGCCTCTTCCACGTGCCTTTCGTGGCCCTGTTCCGCAGACATGGCGCTTCCCTCCCCTCAGCGCACCTGCACGCGCGTCAGCTCTTTGCCTTCCTCGTCCATCACGTGGGTGGAGCAGGCCAGGCACGGGTCGAAGCTGTGCAGCGTGCGCAGGATTTCCACCGGCTCCTCGGGCCGTTCCATCTTCGTGTTCATGAGCGATGCCTCGAAGGCGCCGATACCGCCCTGCCTGTCCCGCGGCGAACCGTTCCAGGTGGTGGGCACAACGCACTGATAGTTCTCGATCTTGCCGTCCTTGATGACGATCCAGTGCCCCAGCGCGCCCCGCGGTGCCTCGGTGAAGCCCACGCCCTTCGCCTCCTTCGGCCAGGTGGCGGGGTCGAACTTCTCGGTGTTGGCGGTGGCGGTGTCGCCGGCCTTGATGTTGGCGATGAGCCTGTCCAGGAAATAGCGCTGCTTTTCCGCCGACCATTCGGCCTCCAGCGCCCGGGCCAGCGTGCGGCCGAGGGTGGAGAAGATGGCCTCGAAGGGCAGATCCAGCACCCGCAAAGAACGATCCACCTGCTCCTTGAACTCCTCGTGCCCCTTGGCGTAGCCGACGATGTAACGCGCCAGCGGCCCCACCTCCATGGCGTGTCCGCGCCAGCGCGGCGCCTTGATCCAGGAGTATTTGCCGCCTTCGTCCAGTTGCTCGATGTTCGTTCGCGTGCCCTTGGCGTTCGGCCCCAGCTCGTATTTCGGCTCGGTCACGCCCTCCCAGGGGTGCAGCCCCCTGTTTTCGTCCGGATAGGTGTACCAGGAATGCGGCACGAACTCCTGAATCTGTTCCGGATCGCGCAGATCCACCGGATGCACCTCTTCCAGCCTGCCGTTGACGATGGCGCCGGTGGGCATGAGCAGATTTTCCGGGGAATAGTCATTGGCCTTGTCCGGAATGTCGCCGTAGGCCAGCACGTTCTTGGACGAAAGCCCGCCGCCGTAGAGCCAGCTCTTGTAGAAAGAGGCGATGGCCAGCACGTCAGGGATATAGACGTTCCTGATGAAGGTGATGGTTTCGTCGATGACCCGCGAGACGTAGTTCAGCCGCTCCATGTTGATGGGAGCGCCGGCGGCCAGCGGGCCGTCCATGTTGATGGCGCAGGGCACGCCGCCCACCAGCCAGTTGGG
>JALUAB010000227.1 GCA_027051195.1 Hyphomicrobiales bacterium | reverse complement strand
CGCACGTATTTCAGCAGCCCGCCGGCGAAATCCCCCATGTCGATGAGCGCCTGTTCGGGCAGGTCGTAGTGCCGCGCCGCCGCCTGTTCGGAGGTGCGCCCGGTGGCGCCGACGATGTGCGGAAGGCCCAGCGCGCGCGCCACGTCCACGCCCTCGCGGATGGCGGCGATCCACGCGGCGCAGGAATAGGGCCGCACGATCCCGGTGGTGCCGAGCACCGAAAGCCCGCCGATGATGCCCAGCCGGGCATTCATGGTCTTCTCCGCCAGCTTCTCGCCGCCGGGGATGGAGATGGTCACCTCCACGTCCGGCCCGGTCTCGTCGCCGCGCCCCGCCTCCGCCAGCGCCTCCGCCAGCGCCTGGCGGATCATCAGCCGCGGCCCCGGGTTGATGGCCGGTTCGCCCGGCGGCACTGGCAGGCCGGGCAGCGTGACGGTGCCCACACCCTCGCCGGCGCGGAACACGACGCCCGCGCCCGCTGGCAGGGGCTGCACGCGCGCGATGACAAGCGCGCCGTGGGTCACGTCCGGGTCGTCTCCGGCGTCCTTGATGACGCCGGCGCGCGCCGTACCCTCCTCCATCTCCGCCAGCGCCAGCGGGAATTCAGGCCGCTCGCCACCAGGCAGCGTGATGCGCACGGTTTCCGGAAACCGCCCCGTCAGCAGCGCCAGCCACGCCGCCTTCGCCGCCGCCGCGGCGCAGGCCCCGGTAGTGTATCCGGTGCGCAACCGTTGCCGGATGTTCTCCTGCCGCGTCATGCCCGCACCATATCAGCCCGGCGCATCCGGTGAACCAGCCTTTTCATCATGGAGCCCGGCGCCCTCGTGCTGCAGCACGATCAGCAGCACCGCCTCGCCGTAACGCTTGAGCTTCGCCTCGCCCACGCCGTCCACCGTGGCCAGTTCGCGCAGATTTTTCGGCCGCAGCGCGGCGATGGCGCGCAGGGTGGAATCGTGGAAGATCACGTAGGGCGGCACGTTGCGCTCCGCCGCCTCCTGTTTGCGCCATTCGCGCAGGGCCTCGAATAATGCCCGCGCCTCCTCCGGCAATTCCGCCGCCGCCTTGCGCTTGCGTTCCTTCTTCGCCGGTTTCGGCTTCGGACGGCGGCGCATGAAGAACGCCTCCTCGCCGCGCAACAGCGGCCGCGCCCGCGCCGTCAGCCGCAGGGCGCCGTAGCGCTCGTCGTCAACATCCAGATAGCCGCCGATGACCAGCTGCCGATAGACCTCGCGCCATTCCTTCTCCGAAAGCTCGCCGCCGATGCCGAAGGTGGACACGTGCTCGTGCCCGAAACGCCGCACCTTTTCCGCATCCCGCCCCAGCAACACGTCCACCAGATGCGCCGCGCCAAAGCGCTGGCCGGTGCGATAGACATTTGACAGCGCCTTCTGCGCCGGCACCGTCATGTCCACCCGCTCCGGCGGGTTGGCGCAGTTGTCGCAGTTGCCGCACGGTTCCGGCAGTTCCTCGCCGAAATAGGCCAGCAGCAACTGGCGGCGGCAGCCCGCGGCCTCGGCGTAGGCCACCATGTCCTCCAGCTTGCGCCGCTGGATCCGGCGGTATTCTTCCGGCGCCTCGCCTTCCTCGATGAAGCGCCGCCGCAGAACGATATCGCGCACGGAATAGCTCATCCATGTTTCCGCCGGTTCGCCGTCGCGCCCGGCGCGGCCCGTTTCCTGGTAATAGGCCTCGATGGCGGGCGGCAGCGAAAGATGCGCCACGAAGCGCACGTCCGGCTTGTCGATGCCCATGCCGAAGGCGATGGTGGCCACCATGACCACGCCATCGCCGTGCAGGAAGCGTTTCTGCCTTTCGCTGCGCTCCCATGCCGAAAGCCCGGCGTGGTAAGCCAGCGCGTCGATCCCCTTGCCGCACAGCCATTCGGCCGTCTCCTCCGCCTGCCGGCGCGA
>JALUAB010000226.1 GCA_027051195.1 Hyphomicrobiales bacterium | reverse complement strand
AATGGATCGGCGCGCCGCTGGTGGCCGCGCTCACGCTGGCTTCCGGCGCGCTCTATCTGCGCGACTGGCTGCGCCATATGGCGGAGGCCAACGGTCATGGTTGAGCGTTGTGGGAGATGCCTTGCGCCCCGCGCCTCCAGCCGACCACACGGTTCAAAAATTTGGGTGGTCGGGTGGGGGCGCGGGGTGGTGGGCGGTCGCGCTTCAGCGCAGGAGAATCCTGCGGTAGAAACACGCCCATGAGCATCTTGAACACGGGAACCACGCCATGCCGCTGAAGTGGCAGATAACCTTCTGGCTGGGTCTGCTGGGCCTGCTCGTCTTCGGCATGTGGCTGCTGGGCGAGGTGCTCACGCCCTTCATCGCCGGCATGGTGCTGGCCTATTTCCTAGACCCCGTGGCCGACGTGCTGGAACGCCTGGGTTTGCCGCGCTGGCTGGCCACCACCGTCATTCTGCTCGCCTGCATCGGCCTCTTCATTGCCATGTTCCTGCTGCTGCTGCCGCTGGTGGCGGAGCAGGCGCGGCTGTTCGTGGAGCATCTGCCCGACCAGCTGAAGCGCCTGGCGCAGCTCATCGAGAAGGCCACGCCGGTTTCAGTGAGGCAGGCGCTGGAGCGCACCATGACGCAGGACAACCTGGATGCCGCCCGGCTCGCGGGCAAGGCCGCGGAATGGCTCGCCGGCGTGCTGAAGTCGCTTCTCAGCGGCACCGCGGCGGTGTTCAATTTCCTCTCGCTGCTTGTCATCACTCCCATCGTGCTCTTCTACATGCTCAACGACTGGGACCGCATGATCGCCATCGTCGACTCCTGGCTGCCGCGCCGGCAGGCCGATGTCATCCGCGGCATTGCCCGTGACATCGATCACGCCATGGCCGGCTTCATCCGCGGGCAGGGCACGGTGGCGCTCATTCTCGGCGTCTTCTACGCCGTGGCGCTGGTGGCCGTGGGGCTGAACTTCGGCCTGCTCATCGGCATCCTCTCCGGTGTGCTCAGCATCATCCCCTACGTCGGGGCCACCGTCGGCGGCGTGCTTTCCATCGGCATGGCGCTGGTGCAGTTCTGGCCGGACTGGACGATGATCCTGCTCATCATCGGCATCTACGCCTTCGGCCAGTTCGTGGAGGGCAACTTCCTCTCGCCCAAGCTGGTGGGAGACAGCGTCGGCCTGCACCCGCTGTGGATGATGTTCGCGCTCATGGCCTTCGGCTACCTGTTCGGCTTCGCCGGGCTGCTGCTTGCCGTGCCGCTGGCCGCCGCCATCCGTGTCGTTGCTTCCTGGGGACTGAGGCAATATCTGAACAGTGCACTCTATCACGGCGAGGACGTTTCCGCGGAAGGGCAGGGTGATGAACGGCAACGATCCGGACAGGAAGCCGCCGGCTGATCGGGGTGGCGAGGAAGGGGCGCTCCCCGCGCCGCGCCAGCTGTTCTTCGATCTGCCGCTGGAGCCGGGCATGGGGCGGGAGGATTTTCTCGTCACCGCAAGCAACCGCGCCGCGTTCGATGCCGTGATGCGTTGGCCTGCCACCCCGGGCGATACACACGCGCTGGCGCTCGTCGGCCCGCCCGGCGCCGGCCGGACGCATCTGGCCGAGATCTGGCGCACGGAGCACGGCGCTCTCAAGTGCCCGCCCGACGACCTCTCGGTGGAAGCGGTGCCCACACTGCTCGCCCGCGGAGCCCTGGTGCTGGAGGACATGCCCGGGCGGCGGCTGGACGAAACGGCGCTGTTCCATCTGCTCAACCTGGCCCGGCAGGAAGGCGCCTTCGTGCTTCTCACCGCCACCGCGTCGCCCGCCACCTGGCCCATGCGTCTGCCGGATCTGAGGAGCCGTCTGGCCGCCCTGCCGCTGGTGACGCTGGAGCCGCCGGACGACGAGCTGTTGCGCGCTGTGCTGGTAAAGCTGTTCGCCGACCGCCAGCTGCGGGTGGACGAGAAGGTGGTTTCCTACCTGCTGGTGCGCATGGAGCGTTCCCTTGCCGCCGCCGAACGCCTCGTGGCGGCGCTGGACGCCGCGGCCCTGGCCGAGCGCCGCAACATCACCCGCCAGCTGGCGGCGCGGGTGCTGGAGAAGCTTCATGCCGCCGATGAGGGTTGAAGGGCCTTGCGCCACCATTGGAAAGGCCCGCCGGAAAGGTCTATCCTGAGAGCGGCCGACGGATTCCCGGGAGAAGGTGGCGGTTCATGGATGATATGGTGCGCTCATTGCCGGAAGAGGCCGGCTGGTATCTGCCGGAAGAGGAGGCGCGCGAGTGCACGCCTCCGCTGCCGTGCCCCGTGCGCGATCCGGCGGAAGACATGGCGCGCAGTCCCTGCCGCTTCATCAACCGCGAGCTTTCCTGGCTGTCCTTCAACACCCGCGTGCTGGCCGAGGCCGCCAACAGCCGCCATCCGCTGCTGGAGCGGGTGCGCTTTCTGTCCATTTCGGGCAACAACCTGGACGAGTTCTTCATGGTGCGCGTGGCCGGCCTCGCCGGCCAGGTGCGCGCCGGCATCACCCGCCGCTCGCAGGACGGACTTACCCCGGCCGAACAGCTGCGCGAGGTGCGTCGCTACGCCGCCCGCCTCATGCGCCGGCAGGACGAACTGTGGCAGGAGCTCAAATGGGAGCTGACGGCCGAGGACATCTACGTGCTGGACAGCGCCGATCTCTCGGCGGAAGACCACGCCTATCTGGACGATCTGTTCCTGCGCGTCATCCTGCCCTCCGTCACCCCCATCGCCATCGACCCGGCGCACCCGTTTCCGTTCATCCCCAACCGCGGCTTCGTCGTCGCCCTGCAGCTGAGGAAGGAAAGCGACGGCGCAGCCATGAACGCGCTCATTCCCATCCCGCCGCAGCTGGAGCGTTTCATCCGTCTGCCGCGGCACGAGAGCGACGATGCCCGCACCTTGCGCTTCATCGCCGTGGAGGACATGATCGCCCGCTACGTGCCCCGCCTGATGCCGCGGCACGAGCTCATCGGCATCGGCGCCTTCCGTGTGCTGCGCGATTCCGATCTGGAAATCGAGGAAGAGGCGGAAGACCTGGTGCGCGTGTTCGAGACCGCCATCAAGCGCCGCCGCCGGGGCAGGGTGATCCGCCTGGAGGTGGACGCGCGCACGCCCGGTTCTCTCAAGTCCTTCATAGCCCGCCAGCTGGAGGTGGCGGACGAGGACGTGGTGGAATCGGAAGGTATCGTCGGCTATGCCGATCTCTCTCAGCTCATCATCACCGACGAGCGCCCGGAGCTGCTGTTTCCGCCCTACACCCCGCGCTACCCGGAGCGCATTCGCGAGGCTGGCGGCGACATCTTCGCCGCCATCCGCCGCAAGGACTTCATTGTCCATCACCCTTACGAGAGCTTCGACGTGGTGGTGCAGTTCCTCGAGCAGGCCGCCGCCGACCCGGACGTCATCGCCATCCGCCAGACGCTCTACCGCACTTCCGCCAACTCGCCCATCGTCGCCGCGCTGGCCCGCGCGGCGGAAGCCGGCAAGCAAGTCACTGCGCTGGTGGAGCTCAAGGCGCGCTTCGATGAAGAGGCGAACATCCAGTGGGCGCGCGACCTGGAGCGCGCCGGCGCGCAGGTGGTGTTCGGCTTCCTGGAGCTGAAGACCCACGCCAAGGTGTCGCTGGTGGTGCGCCGCGAGGGTGGGGCGCTTCGCACCTACGTGCATTTCGGCACCGGCAATTATCACCCCGTCACCGCCCGTATCTACACCGACCTGTCCTTCTTCACCTGTGATCCGGCGCTGGGGCGCGACGCCGCGCGGCTGTTCAACTTCGTCTCCGGCTACGCCGCGCCGGAGAAACTGGAAAAGCTCGCCATCTCGCCGGTGAACCTGCGGGCGCACCTGATGGAGCACATCGAGGAGGAAATCGCGCATGCGCACGCCGGCCGTCCCGCCGCCATATGGCTCAAGTGCAACGCCGTGGTGGACGCAGAAATGATCGACGCGCTCTACCGCGCCTCGCGGGCCGGCGTTAAGGTGGACATGACGGTGCGCGGAATCTGCGGCCTGCGCCCCGGCGTGAAGGGCCTGTCGGAAAACATCCGCGTGAAGAGCATCATCGGCCGCTTCCTGGAGCACGCCCGCATCTACGCTTTCGGCGCCGGCCACGGCCTGCCGCACGAGAGGGCGCGCGTTTACATCTCCTCCGCCGACCTCATGCCGCGCAACCTCGACCGCCGGGTGGAGACGCTGGTGCCGCTGGAAAACCCTACGGTGCACGCGCAGGTGCTGGAGCAGATAATGGTCGCCAACATGCTGGACAACATGCAGAGCTGGCGGCTGATGGAAGACGGCGCCAGCTGCCGCATTGCTCCCGCGCCCGGCGAAACGCCTTTCATCGCGCACGAGTATTTCATGGAGAATCCGTCGCTTTCCGGCCGCGGCTCCGCCCTGTTGCAGGCTCCGCCACCCAGCCCGGCGGAAATCAGCATGCAGAAGAGCGAACGGGAGCGGGATTGAACAAGGTCGCCGAAAAATGAAAAAACGTTCACGAAGTGCGCGAAAATGTCTCGCGCCCTGCCGTTCGGCCGTGGCATAACATCTCCGGGTGGCTCTTTCCGATCGGGGAGACCTCATGACCGTGAAGGTGCGCGAGGAAGCGCTGAAGCTGGGCGGGCTGGCCGATTTCGCCATCGACCGCCTGGACGAGACGAAGGCGGCGAAACTGGAACCGGTGGCGGTGGTGGACATCGGCTCCAATTCCGTGCGCATGGTGGCTTATGACGGCATGCGCCGCGCCCCGGCGCCCATCTTCAACGAAAAGATCACCGCCGGCCTAGGCCGCGGGGTGGCCGCCACCGGCCGCCTGCCGGAAGAGGGTGTCGCCCGCACCCTCCGGCAGCTGCGCCGTTTTGCTCACCTGGCGCGCACCATGCGCGTGAAAGGCGTGCATGCCATCGCCACCGCGGCAGTGCGCGACGCCGCCGACGGGCCGGACTTCGTGCGCCGGGCGGAGGCCGCGCTGGGTGCACCCATCCGCATTCTCTCCGGCGAGGAGGAGGCGCGATACACCGCGCTTGGCGTGCTTTCCGGCATCCCGGAGGCCGATGGCGTGGTCGGCGACCTCGGCGGCGGGTCGCTGGAGCTGGTGCGGGTGAAGGAAGGCAAGGTGAAATCCGGCGACACCCTGCCGCTGGGTGCGCTGCGCCTGGCCGAGGAGGGTGGCGGCGACGTGGTGCGCATGCGGGCCATCGTGGATGCCCTGCTTGCCGGCCACCGGCTGGTGAAGAAGCTGGAGGGCCGCGTGCTCTACGCCGTCGGCGGTGCCTGGCGCAATCTCGCCCGCCTGCACATGCACTGGAGCGGTTATCCGCTCTCGGTGGTGCAGCAATACGCCATCCCGCGCCACGAGCTGCTGCGGCTGGTGGAAAGGCTGGTGGGCATGACACCGGAGGAGCTCGGCGGGCTGGGGATCATCTCCGAGCGCCGCGCCCCGCTGATTGCCGCCGCGGCGCTGGTGCTGGGCCGGCTGGTGGAGCTTTCCGGCGCCCGCGCGGTGGTCTTTTCCGCGCTTGGCGTGCGCGAGGGCCTGCTGTTCGAGCAATTGCCCGCAGAGGTGCGCAAGGCCGACCCGCTGCTCTCCGCCACGTGGGATTTTGCCCGTCGCTATTCCCGCTCTCCCGTGCATGAACTGGAGCTGTGTGCATGGTCGGACAACATCGCCGTCGAGGGCGGACTGGAATGCACCCGCCGCTGGAAGCGCCTGCGCTACGCCGCCTGCATGCTGGCGGACATCGGCTGGCGCGCGCATCCGGATTTTCGCGGCGGCCGATCGCTCAACCTGGTGGCGCAGGGCAACTTCCACGGGCTGGATCACTATTCCCGCGCCTTTCTCGCGCTCACGGTCTTCTTCCGCTATCAGGGCGCCAGTGCAAAGCCGCCGGTGGACATCGCCGCGCTGGTGGACGACAAGGGGCTGAAGCGCGCCCGCACGCTGGCCGCCCTGTTCCGCCTCGCCTACGCGCTTTCCGCCGCCATGCCCGGCACGCTGCCGCGCATTCCGCTGGTGGTGAAGCCGAAGAAGCTGGTGCTGACGCTCACGGGAGAGCATGCGGCGCTGGCCGGCGAGATCGTGGAAAAGCGGCTAGAACACCTCGCCCGGCTGCTTGGCAGAGAACCTTCGGTAAAAGCGGAAAACGGTTGAACATCAGTAAGCTCCGCCTGTTTTCCGAATCAGCTTCTCCGGCATGCCGCATCGTGGCAGGCCCTCGATGTTGAAGCAGGCAGGCCCCTTATTCATGCCCGCGGCACGTACCCCGCCATCATGATCCGGTAAAGCACCGGATGGACATCAGGCATCGGCATCAACGGCGGGGAAAAACCGTTCCCTTGCCGGGGCAAAGCTGCTAAAGGGCCCGACATGGCAGACATTGGAAACAAAGGCGCGCCCCCCGCGGGCGCGGGAAAGAGCGGCAAGGAGCGGGACGGTGGCCTGTGGGGCACCGTGCGCCTCGTCATCGAGGCGCTGCTCATAGCCTTCGTCATCCGCACTTTCCTTTTCCAGCCCTACAACATTCCCTCCGGCTCCATGATTCCCACCCTGCTGGTGGGTGACTATCTGTTCGTCAGCAAGCTGTCTTATGGCTACGGGCCGCATTCCTTCGACTTCCGCGTTCCCGTTCTCGGCATCGAATTCGGCCCGCTGCCTTTCAAGGGTCGTGTTTTCGCCGACCAGCCCGAGCGTGGCGACATCGTGGTATTCAAGCTGCCCACCAACCCGCGGGTGGACTACATCAAGCGTGTGATCGGCCTGCCCGGCGACCGCATTCAGGTGAAGGGCGGCGAGCTTTACATCAACGGAAGCAAGGTGAAACGCGAGCGCCTGCCGGATATCGTCATCGCCGAAGGGCCGCACACCGGCATGCGCATCCACCGCTATCGCGAAACGCTGCCCAATGGCCGCAGCTATGTGATCCACGACATGTTCCGCGATGGCCCCGGTGATGATACGCCGGAATACGTGGTGCCGCCGGGGCATTACTTCATGATGGGCGACAATCGCGACAATTCCACCGACAGCCGGTTCCTGGATCAGGTGGGTTACGTCCCCTACGAAAACCTGGTCGGCGAGGCCAAGGTCATCTTCTTCTCTCATGACGAGCGGGCATCGCTGTTCCGCCCGTGGACGTGGGTCACCCACATCCGCTGGAACCGCGTCGGCACGTGGCTCGGTTCGTGAAAGCAGACGGACAGGGCATGACGGACAAGGTGGAGCAGGCGGACCTTGCGGCGCGTTTCGAGCGGATAACCGGCGTGCGCTTCGCCAATCCGGCGCTGCTGGCGCAGGCGCTAACCCACTCCAACGATGCCGCACGGGGCAGCGAGGGGCGCGATTACGAGCGGCTGGAGTTCCTGGGCGACCGCGTGCTGGGGCTGGTCATCGCCGAGGAACTGTTCCGCCGTTATCCGGGAGAAGGCGAAGGTCTGCTGGCCCGTCGTCTGAATCAGCTGGTGCGCCGCGAAACCTGCGCCGAAGTGGCGCGCCACCTTGGCCTGCACGAGCTGATGCGCACGGCGAAGACGGCCGAGCGCGCGCAGGTGCAGGCTTCGCAGAAGGTGCTGGCTGATCTGTGCGAGTCGGTGATTGCCGCCATTTATCTCGATCAGGGGCTTGAAGCGGCGCGATCATTCATCATCTCCATGTGGCGACCGCTGTTCGAGCGGCACGCCCAACCACCGCGCGACGCCAAGTCGGCGCTGCAGGAGTGGGCCGCCGCCCGCGGGCTGCCACCTCCGGCGTATGAGGAGGTGGCGCGCACCGGGCCGGATCATGCGCCGGAGTTCACCGTCAGGGTTTCGGTGTGCGGCCTTGGCCGGGAAACGGGTGCGGGCCCCAGCAAGCGTGCGGCGGAACAGGCGGCGGCGGGCCGGTTGCTGGAACGCGCGGAAACCACCACGGAGAAGAATGGCGGGACATGAGCGAAAACGAAAACGGCGCACTGGAGTCTCGGGTCGGGCGGGAGGAGCCGGAGTCGCGCAAGCGGGATGAAGCGCGTACCCGCTGCGGCTTCGTCGCCATCATTGGCGCGCCCAACGCCGGCAAGTCCACTCTCATCAACAACCTCGTCGGCGCCAAGGTTTCCATTGTCACCCACAAGGTGCAGACCACCCGCACCCGCGTGCGCGCCGTGGCCATTGTCGGCGATTCCCAGATCGTCTTCGTGGACACGCCCGGCATCTTCCGGCCGAAGCGCAGACTGGACGAGGCCATGGTGGAGGCCGCCTGGGGCGGCGCCGCGGACGCCGACGTGGTGGCGCTGCTGGTGGACGTGCGCCGCGGGCTGGACGAGGAGAACGAACGCATCATCAGGGGGCTTGAGAAGACCGGCCGCAAGGCCATTCTCGTGCTCAACAAGATCGACCTCATCGAACGACCGAAACTGCTGGAACTGGCGGATGCCTTCAACAAGGCCTTCCCGTTCGAGGCCACGTTCATGGTTTCGGCCCTGAAGGGCGACGGCGTGGAGGATCTGAAGCGATATCTCGCCGACCGGATGCCTCCCGGTCCGTGGCTCTATCCGGAGGATCAGCTTTCCGACCTGCCGCTGCGCCTGCTGGCGGCGGAGATAACGCGCGAGAAGTTGTATCTGCGCCTGCACGACGAGCTGCCCTATGCCTCCCATGTGGAGACGGAACTATGGGAGGAGCGCCCGGACGGCTCCATACGCATCGAACAGGTCATCTACGTGCAGCGCGACAGTCAGAAAAAGATCGTCATCGGCAAGGGCGGGCAGACCATCAAGGCCATCGGCAAGGCCGCGCGTGAGGAACTTTCCGCCATGCTGGGCCGCAAGGTGCACCTGTTCCTCTTCGTCAAGGTGCGCGAACACTGGGACCGCGACCCCGAGCGCCTGCGCAACCTCGGCCTGCTGGAATAAGCGGCTTGCACGGTGCTCCCCGCTCCCCCTCCCCACCGCCTTGCGTTCACCCTTGAGGGCGGTGGGGAGGGGGAGCGGGGTGGGCCGGTTGGACGCCAGCATGAAGCCGCGCGAACACTGGGACCGCGATCCCGAGCGCCTGCGCAACCTCGGCCTTATGGACTGAACAAGCCCCGCACCCCCCACCCAGTCAGTTTTCTTCCGTCATGCTCGGGCTTGTCCCGGGCATCCAGGGGCCGCATACGCAAGAGTGGGTGGCTCGCACAGCAAAAACCGCGACCGCCGGAGCGCGCTATCCTGGATTGCCGGCACTGGGGGCGGCAATGACGAAGGAAGAACGCAAGCGCAAGCCGCAACCCGCAACCCTAGGCTCAGGACCCATAAAGGGCGTGGATGCCAGCGGCATTTTCGCGAAATATCGCTGGCTTTTCGCCCGCAGGGAATAGCCGAAGCTATTTCCAAGGGTGAAAAGCCAGCGAGATGAAGCG
>JALUAB010000225.1 GCA_027051195.1 Hyphomicrobiales bacterium | reverse complement strand
GCGGAACGGGCGCCTGCCGCGGTGCCCGGGCTGACGGCGGTGCCGGGCACGGACAAGCCGTTCGTGGGGCGCGCCGGGCCGGATGGCGCGCCCATGTATGAGCTGACGACGGTCCTGCCGGGCTCCGACGAAGTATATCTGGCGCGGCACCTGGGGGAGGTGGACGGTGCCACGCGCAACGTCGTTTCCGTGCTGCGCAATTCCGTGGCGCCGAAATCGGTTGGCGAGAAGCTGTTCAAGGCGGGCGAATGGCCGGCTGCGCCACTGCCGCACATAGAGAATTTCAGCGCGCCTCCGGTGGTGGCGAAAGGAGCGGTGGAGAAGGCGTCCGCCGCTCAATAGGACGGTCGGTGCGACATCACACACCCAGCAACTGCACCGCCAGCCGCCGCGTGCGTGGGCCGTCCAGCTCCACCATCAGCAGCGATTGCCATGTTCCCAGCACCGGCGCGCCTTCGTGCACCATGATGGTCTGCGCGTGGCCCAGCAGCATCTGGATGATGTGGGCGTGGGCGTTTTCCGGTTCGTTTGGCGGGCAGTCGCGCAGGTGGATGTCGTTGTGCAGCCATTTCGCTTCCCGAGGGGCGATGGAGAGGAACCAGTTCTCGATATCGTGGCGCAGGCGTTCCTCATCCTCGTTCACGGTCAGCGCCACGGTGGTGTGCAGCGCCTGCACCGTGGCCATGCCCTCGCGGATACCGGATTGCGTTGTGACCTTGCGCAGGCGGTCTGTGACGTTGATGATCTCGAAATTGCGCGTAGTCTCGATGGTCAGTTCGGCATAATGGCTGCGCATGGGTTCACCTTTCCTTGCGGCGCAGACGGATGCAGAACGCCCCGCCGCCACCTTGTGACGGATGCGCCGGCGTCCAGCCGGCCACGTGCTCGGCTATGCCGGACTCGGCCAGCCACTCGGGCAGCAGCGCGCGCAGCCGGCCGGCACGCTCCGGCGCGTGCCAGAAGTCATGCCCGTGCAGGGTGTGGCGTACCGGCGCCTTGCCCTTGCCGGTGATGACCAGCACCGTGCGCAGGCCGCGCAGTCTGGACTGCACCAGAAAGGCGCGCAGCTTCGCGTGCGCTTCCTCCGCGCCGTGGCCGTGCAGGTCGAGCCGGGCCTCTATCTCCATCTTGCCGCGCAGCATGCGCTGGCGGGTGCGCCTGTCCAGCGTGCCGCCAGGAGGGGTGCGATGCGGCTTCGGCGCCGGTGGCGTGGGAGCTGGCGAGGCTTTCGCGGGCCGGGTTGTGGCCTTGCCGGGGCGGGCGGGCGCGCTTCTTTTCGGCGCGGTGGCGGCGGGTTTCTTCTCCGCCTTCGGTGGACGCGGGGCCGTGGCGGGCGGCGTGCGCCCGGGCAGCGGGGTGACAGATTTCGTCACCCGCGCCCACAGCGCCGCTTCCTCCGGCGGCAATCCCGTCCTGTCGCCTTTGCCAGCCATGCGGCCATTTGTGCCAGCCTCAGGTGATTTCGGCAAGGAAGGGGTTGTGCGCGCGCTCGCGGCCGATGGTGGAGGCCGGGCCGTGGCCGGGGATGAAGCGGAAATCGTCCGGCAGCGAGAGCAGCTTGGCACGGATGTTCGCCAGCAGCGTGGCGTGGTCGCCGCCGGGGAAGTCCGTTCGGCCGATGGAGCCGGCGAAGAGCACGTCACCGACAAAACCGATGCGGTGCGCCTCGTCGATGAACAGCACGTGGCCCGGCGTGTGGCCGGGGCAGTGGCGCACGGTGAAGGTGGCATCGCCCAGCGTGAGCGCATCGCCCTCGGTCAGCCAGCGGTCGGGGGTGATGCTGCGGCCGGCGTTGGCGAGGCCGAAAAAGGCGGCCTGCTCCTCCACGTTTTCCACCAGCCAGGCATCGCCCTCGTGCGGGCCGATGACCGGCACGCCGCCCAGCGCCTCCTTCAGCTCAGCAGCGCCACCCACGTGGTCGAAGTGGCCATGCGTGAGCCAGATCTCCCGCACGCGGGCCTTGTGTTCGGCGAGCAGGCGCAGGATGTGCGGCACGTCGCCGCCGGGGTCGATGACCACCGCCTCGCCATCCGGCGCGACGAGCACGGAGCAGTTCTGCGCGAAGGGTGTCACCGGCAGCACGTGGAGAGAAAAAGGCAGGTCGGAGAACATGGAAATATCCCGTTTCAGCTCTTGCGCAGGGCCTGCCGGAGCATCTGTTTCGTCAGCACGCCCAGCATCCAGCTCAGTCCTAGATAAACCGCGGCGCCGCCAAGGACCATCGCCGCCAGCAGCAGGGCGCGCCAGGCGAAGGGCACGCCGGGCGTGAACCAGTCGGCCAGCCATGTGTTCGCCGCCAGCAGCAGGGCGCCCATGAGGAGCGCGGCGACGAGGATGCGCGGCAGGTTGCGGCGGGTTGGTTCGTCCAGCAGCCAGTAGCCGCGCGCGCTCAACGTGCGGCCCAGCAGCAGGGCGTTTACCCACGAGGCCACGGTGGTGGCCAGTGCGATGCCCACGTGGCGGATCCAGAAGAACAGGGCGATGGCCAGCGCGATGTTCAGCCCCACGGAGACGGCAGCGAAGATCATGGGCGTTTTCGTGTCCTCGCGGGCGAAGAAGGCGGGCGAGAACACCTTGATGAGCACGAAGGCGGGCAACCCGGCGGCGAAGGCGGCGAGTGCGGCGGCGGTGGCCTGCGTGTCGGCGAAGTGGAAGGCGCCGCGCTCGAACAGCACCTGCACGACGGGCAGCGGAATGGCCATGAGCGCCAGCGCGGCGGGGATGGTGAGGAACATGGCGAACTCCAGCGCCCGGTTCTGGCTGCCCTGCACACCGGCGTGGTCGCCCGCGCGCAGCTTGCGGGAAATGTCCGGCAGCAGCACCACGCCGATGGCCACGCCCACCAGCCCCAGCGGCAGCTGGTAGATGCGGTCGGCGTAGTAGAGCCACGCCGGCGCGCCCTTCTGCCACGAGGCGATGATGGTGGAAATCACGAGGTTGAGCTGGGTGATGCCGCCGGCGATGAGGCCCGGCACGCCCAGCGCCACCAGCCGCTTCATGTCCGCCGTCCAACGTGCGCGGCGCAGGCGCACGGTGAAGCCCGCGCGGTGCGCCGCCCACCACAGCAGCGCCAGTTGCAGGAAACCGGCGAACGTGACGCCGGAGGCGATGAGCACGCCCAGCGTCGGCTGGCCGGACAGCCCGGCGATCCAGCCGTAAATCAGCACGGCGATGAAGACGATGTTCAGAAGCACCGGGGCGAAGGCGGCCAGCGCGAAGCGGTGCAGCGAGTTGAGCACGCCGGAGAGCAGCGCCACCAGCGACATGCACAGCAGATACGGAAAGGTGATGCGGGAGAGCAGCACGGTGAGCCGGAACTTCTCCGGATCTTGCGCATAGCCCGGGGCCATGACCCAGACGAAGGCGGGCATGAACAGCTCCGCCACGATGGTGAGCGCCAGCAGCACGAAGAGCAGCCCGGCGAATGCTTCCTCGGCGAACTTAAGGGCCGTGGCCTTGCCCTCGCCCTCCAGCCGCCGGGCGAACAGCGGCACGAAGGCGGCGTTGAACGCGCCCTCTCCGAAGAAACGGCGGAACAGGTTGGGCAGGCGGAAGGCCACCACGAAGGCTTCCGCCACCGCGCCCGCTCCCAGCAGCGCCGCCATGAGCACATCGCGCACGAAGCCGAGAATGCGTGACAGCAGCGTCATGCCGCCCACGGTCATGGCCGAGCGCATCAGGGACATGGATGGACTCTCCCCCGCCAGTTGCCTGTGCGCCTTGTGCCACGGCGGGGTGGGGCGGCGCAAGGAAGGGCGGCATGTCACCGGCCGGTGGAGCCGAAACCGCCGTAGCCGCGTTCGGTATCGTCCAGCGTTTGTGACTCGCGCCAGCGCACGCGGGTGACGGGGGCGACCACCAGCTGGGCGATGCGCATGCTGCGCTCGACGGTGAAGGGCGCATCGCCGAGATTGGCCAGAATCACGCCGATCTCGCCGCGGTAGTCGGCATCGATGGTGCCGGGGCTGTTGAGGCAGGTGACGCCGTGTTTCAGCGCCAGGCCGGAACGCGGGCGCACCTGCGCCTCGTATCCGGCGGGCAGGGCGATGGCCAGCCCCGTGGGCACCAGCGCGCGGTTTCCGGGAGCGATGACGAGCGGTTCATCAGCAGGCACGGCGGCGCGCAGGTCCATGCCAGCGGCCAGCGCCGTTTCGTAGGCGGGCAGGGGCAGACCGGCCGCGTGCGGCAGGCGGCAGATGCGCACCTCGATGTCGGTGTCCTCGGTCATGCGGCCTCCCGGCCAGGCGCGCGTTCAGGCAGCGGCGTCGTGCGCGAGCACCTCCTTGTGGACGATCTCGCCCTTCTCGTTCAGTTCGTAGAGAATGGGCACGCCGGTGGCCAATTCCAGTTTCAGCACCTGCTCGGGCGTGAGCTTCTCCAGCCACATGATGATGGCGCGCAGGGAGTTGCCGTGCGCCGAGACCAGCACGTTCTCGCCCGCCTGCACCCTGGGCAGGATGTGCTTCTCGAAGTAAGGCACGGCGCGTTCGGCGGTGTCCTTCAGGCTCTCGCCGCCGGGCGGGCGCACGTCGTAGGAGCGGCGCCAGATGTGTACCTGTTCCTCGCCCCAGCGCTGGCGCGCCTCGTCCTTGTTCATGCCGACGAGATTGCCGTAGTCGCGCTCGTTCAGCGCCTTGTCCTTCGTCACGGGGATGTCCGTCTGGCCCAGGTCTTCAAGGATGATGTCCAGCGTGTGCTGGGCGCGCACGAGGTCGGAGGTGAAGGCCTCGTCAAAACGGATGCCGCGCTCCTTCAACGCCTGCGCGGCCTTGTGCGCCTCCTCGATGCCGCGCTCGGTCAGGTCAACGTCCGCCCAGCCGGTGAACAGGTTCTTTTCGTTCCATTCGCTCTGGCCGTGCCGCACCAGCACCAGCGTGCCCGTCATGGATGGTGTCTCCTTCCCCTTTTCACAAGTCGGCCAGGCCCAGCACGTCCATCATGGAATAGAGGCCGGGCTTCTTCTCCTGCGCCCAGATGGCGGCCTTCACCGCGCCGCGGGCGAAAATCTCGCGCGAACCGGCGCGATGGGTGAGCTCGATGCGCTCCTCCGGGCCGGCGAACATGACCGTGTGATCTCCCACCACCGTGCCACCGCGCAGGGTGGCAAAGCCGATGGCGCCGTCCGGGCGCGGGCCGGTGTGGCCTTCGCGGCAATACACGGCTTTCTCTTCCAGCGAAACGCCGCGGCCCTCCGCCGCCGCCCGGCCCAGCATGAGCGCGGTGCCCGATGGCGCGTCCACCTTGTGGCGGTGGTGCATTTCCACGATCTCGATGTCGAACTCCTCGCCCAGCAGCGAGGCCACCTTGCGCGTGAGCGCCACCAGCAGGTTCACGCCAAGACTCATGTTGCCGGCCTTGACGATGCGGGCGTGGCGCGCGGCGGCCTCGAAGGCCCTTTCCTGCTCCGGCGAAAAGCCGGTGGTGCCCACCACGTGCGCGATGCGCGCCTGTGCCGCCAGCTCGGCGAGGAACACGGAGGTTTCCGGCGTGGTGAAGTCGATGAGGCCATCGACGGTGGCCAGCAGGGACAGCGGATCGTCCGTCACCACCACGCCGATGGGGCCGGCGCCAGCCAGCTCGCCCATGTCCTTGCCGATGAAGGGCGAGCCTTTCGCCTCCAGCCCACCGGCCACCTCCACGCCGTCAGTTTGCAGCAGCACCTGCGTGATGGCGCGGCCCATGCGTCCGCCCGCACCCGCAACCGCCAGCCTGATGTTGCCCATGCGATTCGTCCCGTGATCTGCCCGTGCCGCCGCCGCCGCGGCCGAAACGGGCGAATGACCCCGCCTGCGGCGGTCATAGCAGGCGGACGCGCGGCTGAAAAGACGCCAGCACACGGCAAACGGGCCGGTGCATACACCACCGGCCCGTGGCAGACGAACGCAACGTCACAACCTGATTCGTTCCGCCTCAGCGCCAGCGGCGCACCCAGCGGCAGGAGCGGCTCTTGCGCAGAGTGCGCCAGCGCCAGCGCCAGCCGTTCCAGTAGCGCTCCTTCACCACGCGGGTGCGGCAGACCTTGCGCCAGCGGCCGCGATTTTTGACCGTGCGGTAAACGCGCACCGTGCGATAACGCGGGCGGTGGCGATAGTAGCCGGGGGTGTGGACATACCGGGGAACGTAAACGGGCGGCGGCGCGTAATAGCCGGGGGCGACATAACCCGGTGCGCCGACATAAATGCCCACATCCACGTTGACCTTGGCCTCGGCCGGCGCCGTGGTGGTTGCGAGCGTGCCAAAAGTGGCGGCCATGAGGGTGGCGCCAGCGACGAGAGTCTTGCGCAGCATGATGATAGCCTCCTTTTGCCGTTTGCCGTCCGTTGCTGTCCAGGGGCATCATGCACAGAGGCCATGACAAGGCGCTGAACCGGCGGTTCAGTTTTCATTCAGTTTCGCGCAGTGGTTTTTGGCTGTTGGGAGGTCAGTTGGCGTCGGAGGCGCGGTTCAGCACCGCGTCCAGCAGCCGCCAGGGAAGCACGCGACGCAACAGCGCCATGGCGTGGGTGGGAAGCGTTACGTGATATTTCGGCTTCGGGCGCGGGCTTTCCAGCGCGTGCACGAGTTTCTTCAGCACCGCCTCCGGTGGCAGCTTGAAGGGATTGGGCCGGCCCTCGCCGCGCAGGGTCTGGCGGCGTTTCAGATAGATGTCGCGGTAGGGAGAGCTTTCGATGTCGATGTTGGCCTCGAAGTGCTTCAGGGCGGTCTGAAGGAACTTCGAGTGGATGGGACCGGGCTCGATGATGGAGACATGAATGCCGCTGCCACGCAGTTCCAGCCGCATGGTGTCGGAAAGCCCCTCCAGCGCGAACTTGCTGGCGTTGTAGGCGCCGCGCCACTTCATGGCGACGATGCCGAGCACGGAGGAGTTTTGCACGATGCGCCCCGCCCCTTGCGCGCGCATCATGGGGAGGACGCGGCGGGTGAGGTCGTGCCAGCCGAAGAAATTGGCCTCGAACTGGGCGCGCAGCACCTCGCGGGTTAGATCCTCCACCGCGCCGGGCTGGCCGTAGGCGCCGTTGTTGAACAGGGCGAACAGGCGGCCGTTCGTGCGGGCCTCCACCTTGCGCACGCAGGATTCGATGCTCCGAGGATCCGTGTAGTCCAGATGGAGCGCCTCCAACCCCAGCGATTCCAGCTCGGCGATGTCTTCATCCCTGCGGGCGGTGGCGAAGACACGCCAACCGCGTTCCTTCAGCCCCAGTGCGCAGTCGCGGCCGATGCCGGAAGAGCAGCCGGTGATGAGAATGGTGCGATTCGGATTCTCGTTCATGGGGTGGCATGCTCTTCACCGGCATGGCATTCGTCAAGTGTTAACGAATGATTGTCACGCTCCTGCGCAGATTCGCCTTTCGGCGAATTTCGCACCGCCCGCCACCCCGCGTCCACGCCCAATCACCCGAAATGGTGAGCAGGTGGCCGGGCGGGGGCGCGGGATGGCGGGGCGAGTGTAACGGCCGGGTTCTGTCGTTGTCATGCAAATGCCGGATTTGCAGGCGAGAAGGCGGTCGGATTCGGCACACTGTCACCATTGACGCAACAGGCACTCTTGCGCATTCCGCTCGGCATATCGCTTTTCATGCACGTGGCCATCGTCGTGCTGGCCGTGTGGCGCTTCACGGGGCCGGAGAAGCTCATCGCGCCGCCGCAGGAGGCGCTGCCGGTGGAGATCGTGGACATTTCCGAAGTGTCGAAGCGGGCGGCCATGCGCAAGGATGCGAAGGAGCCGCCGAAGAAGCCGGAAAAGCCGGCGCCGCCGAAGGAAGTCGAGAAGGAAGTCAAGAAGCCGGCGCCGAAACCGGCGCGGGAGGTGAAGCAGGCGGCGCGCGAGCCGGCTCCCGAGCCGGAGAGGAAGCCGGAACCGAAACCCGAGCCGAAACCTTCTGAAGAGGCCGATGCGGCGCTGGACGCGCTGATGAAGAAGGTGGCGAAGGCGGAGGAGAAGCCGCAACCGAAGAAACAGCCGAAAACGGCGGCGCGGCCGAAGGTGAAGCCGCGGCCGCGGCCGAAGATCGTGCGCCGCAAGCCGCAACCGAAGCCGAAGAAGGTGGCGAAGCGCGAGACGCAAAAGAAGCCGAAGGATACCATTGACGAAATCGCCGCGCTGCTGAACAAGACCGACGAGGAGCGCGCCGCGCCACAGCCGCAGCCTCCGCGCACCGGAACGCCGCTAAAGGGGGCGGCCAACATCAACGGCGAGGATGCGCGAATCGCCGCCGACCTGGCCGATGCCCTGCGCGCGCGTATCGAGCAATGCTGGAATATTCCGGCGGGCGTGCGCGACGCGGAAAACCTGAGGGTGCGGGTGCGCTTTCAGCTGGGGCCGGGTGGCGAGGTGACAGGCGGGCCGGTGGTGCTGAACAACATGAACCATCCTGCCTTTCCGGCGGCGGCGCAGAGCGCGGTGCGGGCGGTGCTGGCGTGCGCGCCCTACGCCTTTCTGCCGCCGGATCGCTATGACCTGTGGCGGGACGTGATCCTGACCTTCGATCCGAGCCGCATGCTGGCGGTGAACTGAACCGGGAAGATGAATATGGGGAAGAGGGGGTTTTTCAGGAGCTGGCCGGCCCTGCTTGCGGTTTTCGCCGCATGGGTGACGTTACTGGCGACGCCGGCGCGGGCGGCGCTGGAGGTGCAGATCACCCGCGGGCAGGTGCAGCCGGTGCCGGTGGCGGTGCCGGACTTTCTGGGGCGCACACAGGACGAGCAGGTGTTGGGGCAGAAGGTGGCGGAGATCATCCGCAACAACCTTGTGCGCTCCGGGCTGTTCCGCGTCATCGACCCGGCCGCCTACATCGAGCGCATCCAGCGATTCGACACGCCGCCGCAGTTCGGCTCGTGGCGGGTGATCAAGGCGCAGGCGCTTATCGTGGGGCAGGTGGCGGTGCTGCCGGACGGGCGCGTGCAGGGCGCCTTTCGCTTGTGGGACATCTTCGCGCAGCGGCAGATCCTGGGGTTGCAGTTCATCGCCACGAAGCGCGAGTGGCGGCGCATCGGCCACAAGATCTCGGACGCCGTTTACAAGGCGGTGACCGGCGATGAGGGCTATTTCGACACGCGCATCGTGTTCATCGACGAATCGGGGCCGAAGACAAAGCGGGTGAAGCGACTGGCCATCATGGACCAGGACGGGTTCAACCTGCGCTATCTCACCGATGGCCGGGCGCTGGTGCTGACACCGCGTTTTTCGCCGGCGGCGCAGCGCATCGCCTATCTCTCCTACGCCACCGGGGTGCCGCGGGTCTATATTCTCGATCTCGCCACCGGGCGGCGGCAGATGATCGGCGAGTTTCCGAACATGAGTTTCGCGCCGCGCTTCTCGCCGGACGGGCGCAGGCTCATCTTCAGCCTGCTGGAGAACGGCGGCTCCAACCTCTACGAGATGGACCTGGCCACGCGGCGGATCCGGCAGCTGACCAACACGCAGGCTATCGACACCGCGCCCAGCTATTCGCCGGACGGACGGTTCGTCGTGTTCGAATCCGACCGGGATGGCAGCCAGCAGCTCTATGTGATGCCAGTGGGCGGCGGGCCGGCGCGGCGCATCAGCTTCGGGCAGGGGCGCTACTCCACGCCGGTGTGGTCGCCGCGCGGAGACGTGATCGCCTTCACCCGCATGCGCAAGGGGCGTTTCGCCATCGGCGTCATGCGGCCGGACGGTTCCGGCGAGCGCATCCTGACGGAGGGCTATCACAACGAGGGGCCCACCTGGGCGCCGAACGGACGGGTCATCATGTTCTTCCGCACGCAGCGCGGCCCCAACGGCGGGCCGCACCTCTATTCGGTGGACCTGACGGGCTACAACGAGCGGCTGGTGCCGACGCCCAATTTCGCGTCCGATCCGGCGTGGTCGCCCTTGCTGAAATAGGGCGCGAACCGTATGCTGCGCATCATGATCCGGTCTTGCTTTCGACAGATTCGCGGGAGAGGACAGGGGCGCGGCACAACCTGAGCATGAGGGGGTGAACCTTGATGTGGAATAAGGAAACGATTGCGCCCCGTGCCGGCCGCTGGCTGCTGGCGGCGGGGCTGGCGCTGACGCTGGCGGCGTGCTCCAGCGCAGACAAGCCGCAGCTGGATGCCAACGCCGGCAACGCCGCGCTTTCCGGCGGAGCCGGGCAGGGCGGGCCGGCGGTGCCCGGATCGGAGCGCGATTTCATTCTCAACGTGGGTGACCGCGTGCACTTCCTGGTGGACCAGTGGAGCCTGACGCCGCAGGCACAGGAGACGCTGCGCCGGCAGGCGGCGTGGTTGCAGCGCTACCCGTCCGTGACCGTGCGCATCGAGGGCCACGCGGACGAACGCGGCACGCGGGAATACAACCTGGCGCTTTCCGCCCGCCGCGCGCAGGCGGTGAAGAACTTCCTTGTGTCGCAGGGGGTGGCGGCCAGCCGTATTTCCACCATCGCCTACGGCAAGGAACGGCCCGTGGCGCTGTGCGACGCCGAGCGCTGCTGGGCGCAGAACCGCCGCGCGGTGACGGTGATCACCGGCGGGGCGCGCAGCTGAGCGCCGTCCCTCCGCGAACCACAATCAACGGAGTGTTGCATCATGAAGGCACGCCGCCACCTCGGGCCGGGATTGCTGGTGCTGGCGTTGTCGATGGCGTCGGGTGCGCCCATCGCGCTGGCGCAGTCGGACCCGCGCTGGAATGCGCTGTATGACCGTATCATCCGGCTGGAACACGAGATGAAGCGGATGAAGCGCGACTACGAGGCGCGCATCCGGCGGCTGGAAGCGGCGCTGCGCAAGGCGCGCAACGGCCGGGCGGCGGTGAGCGGGCGGGGTGCGACGCAACCGACGCCGCCGCGCGGACGGGCCGCTTCGCCGCTGACCACGCGCACGGCGGAGCCGCAGGTGCGGTTGCAGCCGTTGCCGCCGCTGCGCTCTCCGCAGGTGAGTGTGGAGATCGAGGAGCCCGGTGCGGCCGGTGGCGCGCGGCCGGAGGTGGAGGTGCTGGGGCGCATCAGGGACGAGGGTGTTGCCGTCACGACTCCGCCGTCCGCCATGAGGCCGCCGCCGGGTGGTTCTTCGGCGCCGCGCACGGCAGGACCGATTCCCCTGCCCGGCACGATTACCGATGCGCTGGGCGGCGTAGCCGAAACCGGTGATGGGCTGGCGCCGGGGCGGGTGGCGGTTTCGCCGCTGCCGCCATTGGGCGCCGGCGGTGGCGGATCCGCCACACCCGGGACGGGAGGCGGCGCAGCCGCGCCCCAGACGACGCCGATGCCGCAACCGGTGAACATTTCGCCGGCGCTGGCGCGCATGCCGGCGGGCAAGCTGTTGCAGCAGGCGCGGCAGAGTTTCCTGGCGCGGCGCTACGATCAGGCGGAGCAGGCCTATCGGGCCTATCTCGTGCGCTTCGCGAACAATCCTCAGGCGGTGGACGCGCGCTTCGAGCTGGGCGAGACGCTCTACATACGCGGGCGGTTCAAGGAGGCCGGGCGGCTGTTCGTGGATGTCTACAAGGCGGCGCCGGAAAGCCGGCTGGCGCCGCGGGCGCTGTTGCGACTGGGGCAGGCGCTGAAGCGCATGGGACGGAAGACGGAGGCCTGCAAGGCGTGGCAGACGCTGGTGCAGCGCCATCCCGAATCGCGCGCCGCTACCCTGCAGGCGCCGCGCGAGATGAAGCGGCTGAAGTGCCGCAAGTCCTGAGCGGGCGGCCCGCCAGAGGGCATGCGGCCTACAGCGAGCCGATGAAGCGCCCTTGCGTGACCTCTTCCGCGCCTTCCTCGGGCAGATACCAGGCGAGCTTGTCGCGCAGCGTCACCACCGTGCCGATGATGATCATGGCCGGGCTTTCCACCTGCGCCGCCACCACCTTGTCCGCTATGTTGGCGATGGTTCCGGTGACGACGCGCTGATCCGCCCGGGTGCCCTTTTCCACCACGGCCACGGGCAAGGCCGCATCGGCCCCGTGTTCCAGCAGCTGCTTCATGAACTGCGGCAGCAGGCGCAGCCCCATGTAAACGGCCACCGTCTGGTGTGGCCGGAGCACCTGCGTCCAGTCCACGTCCACGATGCCGTCCTTGCCGTGCGCGGTGATGAACAGGCAGCTTTGAGCATGGTCGCGGTGGGTGAGCGGAATGCCGGCGTAGGCGGCGCAGCCGGACGCCGCCGTCACGCCCGGCACCACCTGGAAGGGAATGCGGTTCTCGGCCAGTTTCTCGATTTCCTCGCCGCCACGGCCGAATATGAAGGGATCACCGCCCTTGAGCCGGAGCACCCGCTTGCCCTCCTTCGCCAGCCGCACCAGCATGTCGGAGATCTCTTCCTGCGGCACGGTGTGGTCGCCGCGGCGCTTGCCAACGTAAATGCGCTCCGCCTCGCGGCGTACGAGGTTGAGGATGCCGTCGCCCAGCAGCCGGTCGTACAGGACCACGTCTGCCTTCTGCATCAGGCGCAGGGCCTTGAAGGTGAGCAAGTCCGGATCGCCCGGGCCACAGCCAACGAGATAGACCTCGCCGGTGATGCCCTCGCGTTCCTCCGCCTCGGCCGCCGTCAGCTCGCGTTCCAGCAGCGTCTTCGCCGTATCCTCGTCGCCGGAGAAGACGAGCGTGGCGAGCGGGCCTTCCAGGATGCGCTCCCAGAAACGGCGGCGATTCTCCGGATTCTTCAGCCGCGCCATCACCTTGTCGCGGATGTCGCCGGCGAACTCGGCCAGCTTGCCGAAGGCGGCGGGCAGCATGGTTTCCAAACGCGCGCGAATCATGCGCGCGAGAATGGGCGAGGCGCCGGAAGAGGACACTGCCACCACGATGGGCGAGCGATCGACGATGGAGGGCATGATGAAGTCGCACAGCTCCGGGCGGTCGGCGACGTTCACCGGCACTTTCGCGGCGCGGGCCATGTCGGCGATCTTGCGGTCGTCCTCGTATTTGCGGCAGGCGGCGAAGGCCAGCGCGGCGTCCTCGAAATCGGCCGGCTCCGGACAGCGGCGGAAGTGTTCGAGGCGCGGGTCATCGCGCAGTTCCGCGAAGTCGTCCTCGTCGATGGATTCGGCAAACAGCTTCACATGCGCGCCGGCGCGCAGGGCAATCTCGACACGGCGCGCGGCCACGGTGCCGCCGCCGGCGACAATGACCGTGCGTTCGCTGACATCGCGGAAAATGGGAAGAAAGTCCATCGCGGCGCCCGGCTCCCGGTTGCGATCAGTCCTGCGGATAATGTTGGTCGGCCCATTCGGTGAACAGCCGCGCCAGGCGGCGGGCGTCCTCGCCGTCCAGCCCGATTTGCGTGATGCGTTTTCCTTCCTTGTAGGTCAGCCGCAGGAAGTGGACACCGTTGCCAGCGTCCACCGCATCCACTTTCATTTCGCGGCGGAAGGCGGTGACGAACTGATCCAGCGTCTCGACCTTCTCCTCCGGCGTCATGAGCCGCCCTCCTCATCGCCCATTTTCTTCTTCAATTCGCGTGTCTTGTCGCCCCAGTAGAAGGCGGTTTCCAGCTCCAGATGCCAGTTGGGCGGCGTGTCCGGATAGTCCGGCTTCACGTCGAACTCCAGGAACACCTCGCCGGCGCGCCCGACCTCGATCACCAGCTCGCGCAGCTCGTTGAACTTTTCGATCTGCGGGTTGGCGATCATCAGCTCGCTGACCTTGACCATGAAGCCTTTCTCCCTTCCTGAAAGCGCATGTGCGGAATCGCGTTCCTGCCTTCGCACGTCATATAAGGCAAGGAAGCAGAAATGCGCAGCCTTTTCCACCATGCAATCGCACGGCGCATGCCGGACGAATCATTTGGCGGGCGCGCTCAGAACGTAGCCGGAGCCATAGACGGTGCGGATGAGATCCTTCGGCGCGCCGGCCCCCACTAGCGCCTTGCGCAGGCGGGAAACGGCGACATCGACGCTGCGCGGGCCGGATTCGGCGTCCATGCCCCAGACGGCGTCCAGCAGCTGGTCGCGGGTCAGCACGCGGCCGGCGTTTTCCATGAAATGGGTCAGCAGGTCGAATTCCAGGCCGCTGAGCGGCAGTTCCCTTTCCTGCCAGCGTGCGGTGCGGCTGGCGCGGTGCAGGGTGAGCGGGCCGAGCGTCAGGGTGTCGTCCGCCGCCGCCGGGTTGGCGCGGCGCAGCAGGGCTTGCATGCGGGCCAGCAGCTCCGGGACGGAGAACGGTTTCACCACGTAATCATCGGCGCCGGTGACAAGCCCGCGCACGCGATCTTCCTCCTCGCCGCGGGCGGTGAGCATGAGAATGGGCGTGTGGCGGGTGGGTTCGGTGCGGCGGAAGCGGCGGCAGAGCTCGATGCCGGAGGCACCGGGCAGCATCCAGTCCAGCACGATGATGTCGAAGGGCATGGCTTCGGCCACCTCGGCAGCCTCGTCGCCGTCCATGACGGCGGTCACCTCGTAGCCCTCGGCCTCGAGATTGTAGCGCAACAGGGCGACGAGCGCCTCCTCGTCCTCCACCAGCAGAACGCGTTTCTTCATGCTGATCCGCAAGTCCGTGCCGAACGTGCCGTTGAAGGAGGCATAGCAGATATGGCGCGAGTCGGCACATGGGGCACATCGCGTGCCAACCCGCGCCCGTCTCCGACGGTGTCCCACAGGACGCCGGAGCGTCCCTGCGCGCCTTCATGTCACCGTCTTGTTGCGGAATTGTTGCGGCGATCGGGTTTCATGCCCGGCGGTCTCTTTCCTGCGACGCAGGCAGGCGCACGGTGAACAACGCACCTTTCCCCGGTTTCGATTCGATCCGCAGCCTGCCGCGGTGGCGTTGCACCAGGTGCTTGACGATGGCCAGCCCCAGCCCGGTGCCGCCGCGGTTGCGCGAGGTCTGCTTGTCCACGCGGTAGAAGCGTTCGGTGAGGTGGGGGATGTGCTTCTTCTCAATGCCGGGGCCCCAGTCGCGCACGGAAACGGCGAAATAGGGCAGGCCGCGGCGTGTTCGGCGGCGGCGCAGGCGCAGGCGCACGCGGCCGCCGCTGCCGCCGTAGGTAATGGCGTTTTCCAGAAGGTTGCGGAATATCTGCTCCAGCTGGCCGGCATCGCCGCGGACGAGGGCGCGATCCTCCTCGAACACGGTTTCGATTTTCACACCGGCTTCCCGCGCCTTGTCCGCGAGGTCGCGCACGACGGTTCGCAGCGCGAGCACGAGATCCACGGTGTCGGAGGGTGGCTCGTGGCGCATGGCCTCGATGCGGGAGAGCGAGAGCATGTCGTCGATGAGGCGGGTCATGCGCCGGGCCTGCGCATGCATCATCTCCAGGAAACGCTCGCGGGCAGCGGCATCGTCACGTGCGGGGCCGCGCAGGGTTTCCACCAGGCCGAGTATGGCGGAAACCGGCGTGCGCAGCTCGTGTGATGCGGAGGCGATGAAGGCCATGCGGGTGCGGGCGAGGCGCTCCTCTTCGCTGATGTCGCGCAGAAGCAGAAGGATGGCGCGCGGGCGGGAAGTGCTCTCTTCCGTATCCGGCAGTCCGACGGCGCGCACGTTCAGGCGGCGGCGAAACGGCTCGTAGAGCTCTACCTGGCGCGTTTCCACCCGGCGCTGGCCGGCGGCGACGGAGCACAGGGCCTCGAGCAGGAGCTTCTGGCCGAAGGCCTGCGAGACGGACGTGCCTTCCTCCAGCCCCGGGAAATCCGCCAGCGCGCGGGCGTTGGCGGCAATTACCTCCAGATTCGCGGAGAGCAGGATGGCCGCATCCTCCAGCGCTTCCAGCACCGGGAGCATCAGGCGGGCGATGTCGTTTTCCCGCGGCATGTCAGGTCGTTGGCATGGGTTGCGGGGCAGTCACGCGGTTGGTGTAGCGGCCGCGGTAGAGCAGGCGGCGTCTTTCTGGTTCGTCATGATCGACGAATGCAGTGCGGGTGTGCAGCACATTATTACAGATGAGGCCCTGGCCGGGCTTCAGCCGCACGCGGAACAGAAACGGCTCGTTCCCGCCGTGCAGCAGGTCGCGCAGGGCGTCAAGCGCCTCACGGGTGAGCGGATCGTCGGCCCAGACAATGTTGCGACTGCGCTCGGTGTAACGCATGTTCAGGCAGCCTTCCGCGTCCACCCAGAACACGGGGCCTTTCGATTCCGGGCGCACGGAGCCGTCTTCTTCCACGAATTCGGGGATGGTCATGGCGTCCGGAGCCATGAGGGCGCGGATGTAACCGGGGTTGCGTTCGCGCAGGCGCAGGTAGGCGACCTCCGGGTCCAGCAGTTCGTTCTCGCCACCTTCCTTCGCCTGGCGCACGCAGTGCAGGATCATGGCGCGGACGGGCTGGGCGCCGGGGAAGCCGAACTTGTAATAGCCATCGGTGTGCCAGAGCAGGCGCCGGGGCGTGTAGGGGATGAAGCCCTGGCGCGGGCGTTCTTGCGCGCTCGCCACGCGAATGTCCACCAGTTCGTGGTCACGCATGGAGCGGTGGTGTTCGCGGTTCGTCAGGCCGAAGCGGGCGGCGAAGATTTTCAGTTCTTCCGCCAGCTGCGGCGAATCGCCGCCACCGCGCCGGCCGGTGTCGTAAATGGCCATGTTGGCGCTTTTGCACAGGTGCAGAATGGCCTCTTCCTCCGCCGGCGAGGGGTTGGGAAAGTTGCCCAGAGGCACCACCAGCTCTTCCGGTGCACGCGGGTGCGCGGCCAGCTTCCATTCCTTCCAGCGCGCGAAACCACGCGCATTTTCAGGATGAAAGGGGCTGCCTTCCGGAATGATCTTGATTTCGGTCATGGAACCCGCCCTGTAATGACGCTATCCGAGCTGCCGCTGCGTTCTCATTTCAAACGGCGGAAATGTGGCCGCCAGCACGCGACAACGCATTGAAAGGCGTCAAGTTGTGTGCATCATGAAATATGCATATTGGAATATGTGCCATGCGTGTGCTATAGGCGGTTCCACATTTCCAAGGGGTGGCAAAAAACGCATGGGCGATTTGGCCCCTTGATAGCGGGACGCCTATCATGTCATCGGCCTTGGATGGCCTTGAACAACGTGCTGGGTGATTCCGGTTTGGGCGTGCTGCTTCCGTGGATGGTCCACGGGAGGCAGTTTCGCTCAACAAACGACAGAGGGAGTGAAAATGGCGAACAAGGATTTCGACGTGCGCCCGACGCCCCTGCTCGACGAGCTCGAGAAGGGTCCGTGGCCGTCTTTCGTGACGGGGCTGAAACGCCTGCGTGATGCCGGCAAGCGTTATTCCCCGATGATCAACGACCTTCTGGGTCAGCTCGAGCACTCCTACGAGGAGCGGCTGGGCTTCTGGAAGGGTGGCACCATCACCGTGGTGGGTTACGGCGGCGGTATCATTCCGCGCTTCTCCGAGGTGGCGGACAAGTTCCCCGAGTCCAAGGAGTTCCACACCCTTCGCGTGATGCCGCCGGCAGGCATGCACTACAATACCGACGTCCTGCGCAAGATGTGCGACATCTGGGAGGAGTACGGCTCCGGCCTTATCGCCTTCCACGGCCAGTCCGGCGACATCATGTTCCAGGGCTGCTCCTCGGAAAACGTGCAGCCGGCCTTTGACGCGCTGAACGAGCTGGGCTTCGACCTCGGTGGCGCCGGTCCGGCCCTGCGCACTTCCATGAGCTGCGTGGGCCATGCGCGCTGCGAGATGTCCTGCTATGACGAGGCCAAGGCGCTGCGCCTGATCATCAACGAGTATCTGGACGAGATGCATCGTCCGGCGCTGCCGTACAAGTTCAAGTTCAAGTTCTCCGGCTGCCCGAACGACTGCGTGAACGCCATCCACCGTGCGGACTTCGCCGTGATCGGCACCTGGCGCGACGACATGAAGGTCGACCAGGAGAAGGTGAAGGAATATGTCGCCGAGCTGGGTCGCGACTATATCCAGGAGCATGTCGTCGATATGTGCCCGACCCGCGCGCTGAAGCTCAATGATGACGACACCCTCGCGGTGGACAACAAGGCCTGCGTGCGCTGCATGCACTGCCTGAACGTGATGAACCGCGCGCTGTCCCCGGGTGACGACAAGGGTGCGGTGATCCTCATCGGCGGCAAGCGCACGCTGAAGATTGGCGACCTGATGGGCACGGTCATCAAGCCGTTCGTGAAGCTGGAGACCGAGGAGGACTTCGAGGAGCTCGTGGAGTTCGCCGGCGAGGTGATCGACTTCTTCGCCGAGAACGCGCTGGAGCACGAGCGCATCGGCGAGACCATCGACCGCATCGGCCTGCCGGCGTTCCTGGAGGCCATCGGCGTCGATCCGGATCCGAACATGGTGCTTCATCCGCGCCAGGTTTCCTTCGTGCGCACCGACGACTTCCAGGCGGAGCTGGAGCGCATGCGTGCGAAGAAGGGTGGCAAGAAGGAGGCCGCCGAGTAATCGGCCCCTTCGTTTTCCGATACGATTTTCGGGCGCAGGCGTCATCGCCTGCGTCCGTCAATGAAAAACAGGCGTAATCCGGAGGGAAGAGAATGAGCGAGACTGCTCAGAAGCCGCGCATGCCGGACGAGGTCGGAGTGCCCGATCCGTTCCCGTACATGCACCCGATCATGAAGAAGAACTACGGCCAGTGGGACTATCACTTCCGTCCGCGTCCGGGCGTGCTGTGCCACGTGGCCAAGTCCGGTGACAGGATCTGGACGGTGCGCGCCGGCACGCAGCGGCAGATGGACGTGTTCACCATCCGCAAGCTGTGCGACTTGGCCGACAAGTATGCCGACGGCCATGTGCGCTTCACCACGCGCTCCAATATCGAGTTCCTGCTGGCGGACGAGAAAAATGTCGATCCGCTGATCGAGGAGCTGGAGAAGGAGGGTTTCCCCGTCGGCGGCACCGGTAACTCGGTGTCCATGATCTCGCACACGCAGGGCTGGCTGCACTGTGACATTCCCGGCACGGACGCTTCCGGCGTCGTGAAGTCCCTGATGGACCTCATGTACGAGGAGTTCGTGAACGAGGAGATGCCGAACCGCGTGCGCATAACCACCTCGTGCTGCCAGATCAACTGTGGCGGTCAGGGCGACATTGCGGTGAACGTGCAGTACACCAAGCCGCCGCGGATCAATCACGAGCTGGTGGCCAATGTCTGCGAGCGTCCCGCCGTGGTGGCGCGCTGTCCGGTGGCGGCGATCCGTCCGGCGCTGGTGAACGGCAAGCCGTCGCTGGAGGTGGACGAGAAGAAGTGCGTCTGCTGCGGTGCCTGCTATGCGCCGTGCCCGCCGATGCAGATTAACGGCAAGGAAGAGACACGCATCGCCGTGTGGGTGGGTGGCAAGCACTCCAACGCCCGCTCCAAGCCGCGCTTCCACAAGCTGGTGGTGGCTGGCCTGCCCAACAATCCGCCGCGCTGGCCGGAAGTGGGTGAAGTGGTGATGAAGATCCTGCGCGCCTACAAGGAGAATGCGAAGGACTGGGAGCGCATGAGCGACTGGATCGAGCGCATCGGCTGGCCGCGTTTCTTCGAGCTGATTGACGTGCCGTTCGTGAAACATCACATCGACACGTGGACTTATGCGCGTCTGACGCACAACCACTCCACGCATATCCAGTATTGACGTTCATGGGCGGCGGGCCGGCTTCGGGTCGGCCCGCCCGTTCATGTGCAAGAACAAGAACAAGGATTTGCGTTCAACTTGGATCTGGCAGGGGATAAAACCGGTGAAGCTGGGAATTTGCGTGCTTGAGGGGCCCTACCAGCACGAGGCGTCGGACACCGCTTACAATTTCGCGGTCGCCGCGCTGGAAAAGGGGCATGAGATCTTCCGTGTCTTCTTCTATCACGATGGTGTGAACAATGCGACGCGCCTGATGGTGCCGCCGCAGGACGACCGTCACATCCAGAAGCGCTGGAGCGAGCTGGCCGAGCAGCACAATCTCGACCTCGTGGTGTGCGTGGCGGCGGCGCAGCGGCGCGGCATCCTGGACGAAGAGGAAATGAAGCGCCACGGCAAGGACGCCAACAACATCGCGCCGGGTTTCAGGATCTCCGGCCTCGGTCAGTTGATCGAGGCGGAAATCCAGTGCGACCGGGTGGTGTTCTTTGGCGACTGACGGGAGGCGGACATGTCTGACGTGAAGAAGTTTCTCTACGTGAACCGGAAGGCGCCGCACGGCACCATTTATGCGCTGGAATCGCTGGAGGTGGTGCTCATCGGCGCTGCGTTCGAGCAGGACGTGGCGCTGGCCTTCCTCGATGACGGCGTCTATCAGCTGGTGAAAGGGTGGGATACGTCCGAGCTGGGCGTGAAGAACTTCCAGCCGGCCTATACCGCGCTTGGCGACTACGATATCCAGAAGGTATATGTGGAGCGCGAGTCCCTAGAGGAGCGCGGACTGAGCGAGGACGATCTCATCGAGATGACCTACGAGGATGAGGATGACGACTGGGCGGAGAAATCGTCCATTCGCATCGTGTCCCGTGAGGAAATGGCGCAGATCATGCGCGATTCCGATGTTATCCTGAGCTTCTGAGGAGGGCGAACATCATGGGTATGCTGCATACGGTGAACAAGTCGCCCTACCAGTGCAACACGCTGGAAAGCTGCCTCAATCACGTGGGTGAAGGCGACGTCGTGCTGCTCATCGAGGATGGCGTTTATGCCGCAATGAAAGGCGGGCGGGCAGCTGATGTACTCTCCGCCGTGCAGGGCGTGAAAGTCTGCGTGCTTTCCGCTGACGTGAAGGCGCGCGGCCTGGAAGGCAAGCTCATCGATGGCGTGGAAGTCGTCGATTACGCCGGTTTCGTCGATCTGGTAACGGAAACGGACAAGACCCAGGCCTGGCTGTAAGGGTCGGCATGCAGGGGTGGTTTTCACTTGCCAGTTGGTGATTCATGGTCGCCAGGGCAACCAGATTCGAAGGGTGGAAAACCCCCGGAAGTTCCACAAGGAGGACGCAGAAGCCTCTGGACTATATGAATATATCATAATATACATACGAGACCGCATCTGCGGCTCCCGAGTGACCAACGGAAGAGGAGAAGCGAAATGTCCACTGGTTTCTACGAGGTCAACGGCAAACAGGTTCCGCACGACGAGGAAGGTTACATTACCAACCTTTCCGACTGGTCGAAGGAGCTCGCCGAGGTCATCGCGAAGCAGGAAGGCATCGACATGACCGACGAGCACTGGGAGGTGGTGAACTTCCTGCGCGAGTATTACGACGAGTATCAGATCGCGCCGGCCATCCGCGTGCTCGTTAAGGCGATCAAGAAGAAGTTCGGTCCTGAAAAGGGGAACAACAAGTATCTCTATGAGCTGTTCCCCTATGGTCCGGCGAAGCAGGCGTGCAAGATCGCCGGTCTGCCGAAGCCGACCGGCTGCGTGTAATGCGATGCTGGCGGGCAGGCGAGAAGCCTGTCCGCCACCCCTCACGCGGTTCATCGTCGTCTGGCCGCTCAAACTTATGGGCGCGGGCTTGCGCTGTGACGGCTGACGGTATTCGGGCGTCGGCCATCAGAGTGCAGGTTGCGAGTGGCGGCTTGCGCAAAAATGTCGCCTTGAGGCCGGAGCCGGAAGCTGGCATCCGCAGCAAACGGGGGAGATGGCGACGGTATCCGTGCCGGGCCGATACTGGCCGGGGGCGGAGCATCCGGTTCGCGAAGAGGTGGGAGGAAGTCCGGTGCTGACGACCGTGTATGCACTTCTGTTCTATGTCGCCTTCGTTATCTTCGTCGGCGGCATCGCCTATCGCATATGGGAATACAAGAAGACGCCGGTACCGCTTAAGATTCCGACGACGCCGGCTCCCACCACGCGCGTCGGCGTGCTGTGGCGCATGTTCAAGGAAGTGCTGTTTTTCGAGTCGCTGTGGAAGTCCAACAAGTGGATCTGGATCTTCGCGCAGCTTTTCCACGCTTCCCTGTGGCTGATCATCATTCGTCATTTGCGCTACTTCCTGCAGCCGGTGCCGGAGCTCATCGCGCTGGCGCAGCCGTTCGGCAAGTATGCCGGGCTCACTTTCGTGCTGGGCGCGCTGGGGCTTCTGGCTCGGCGGATGTTCGTCGCCCGGGTGCGCTACATCTCGGCCCCCTCGGACTATCTCATGCTGCTGCTGTTTCTCGGTATCGGCATTTCGGGGCTGATGATGACGTTCGTGACCAGGACGGATGTCGTGGGTGTCAAGGCCTTCTTTCTGGGGTTGATGACGTTCAACTGGCAGCCGTTGCCGAATTCGCCGCAGTTGCTGCTGCATCTCGGCCTGGTGGCGCTGTGGATGATCATCTTCCCGTTCTCCAAGCTGGTGCATGCGCCGGGCGTGTTCTTCTCGCCGACGCGCAACGCCGTGGACGATCCGCGTGAACGTTTCTATCAGTCGCCGGTTCTGCCACCCATCGACCAGGTGCCGCAGGAGTAGTCACGGTGGTGAGAGGAATTGAGCCGGCGTGAGCGGCCGGCGTGGACAAGGAAACCGATCTGTCAATGGCGGGAGAGAGCCGTGTCTGATCTGGAAAAGAACGCGCAGGGTGTGACGGACGAGCTGCCGCAGGAGGCGAAGGAGGATCCGCTCTACTTCAATCCGGAGCCGAAGGAGGGAGCATCCGCGCATATCCAGTCCTACAAGGCGGCACCGGAGTTTCAGGAGCCGCTCGGATATCCGGGCGAGCTGCCTCCGGACTGGAAAGAGCGCGTGCTTGGCAAAATGGAGGAAATGCGCGGCAAGGTGCGTTCCTTCCGCCTGTTCCTGGACATCTGCGTGAAGTGTGGTGCGTGCACCGACAAGTGCCACTACTACATGGGCACCTCCGATCCGAAGAACATGCCGGTGGGGCGTCAGGATTTGCTGCGCAGCGTCTATCGGCGCTATTTTACCCTGCCGGGCAAGTGGTTCCCGTCTCTGGTGGGAGCGCGGGAGCTGACGGAAGACGTGCTGGAGGAGTGGTACACTTACTATTTCCAGTGCTCCGAATGCAGGCGTTGTTCGGTTTTCTGCCCCTATGGCATCGATACCGCCGAAATCACCATGGCGGCGCGCGAGATCCTCGATTCCGTCGGCGTCGGCATGAAATATACCAACGAGATTATCGGCAAGGTGTTCAAGGTGGGCAACAACCTCGGCCTGCCCAAGCCGGCGCTGGAGTCCACGCTGGAAGACCTGGAGGAGGAGATCGAGGAAGATACCGGCGTGAAGGTGCGCATTCCGCTGGACGAGCCGGCCGATATTCTGCTGGTGACGCCTTCGGCCGACTTCTTCGCCGAGCCGCACATCGATGGTCTGATCGGTTACGCCAAGGTGTTTCACGCCACCGGCGCGAAGTGGACGCTTTCCTCCTATGCCTCGGAAGCGGCTAATTTCGCCATGTTCATCGGCTCCTACGAGAACATGCGGCGTATCGCGCTGCGCATCCGCAAGGCGGCGATCGACCTGGGCGTGAAGCGCATCATCATCGGCGAGTGTGGGCACGCCTGGCGTGCGGCCTATCAGTTCCTGAACACGCTGGCCGGGCCGTTCGATTTCCTGGATCCCAACTATCCGGTGCCGCAGCACATCTGCGAATACACCTGGGATGCGATCCAGAAGGGGCTCTTGAAGTTCGACAAGTCTCAGAACGACTGGATCAAGCTCACCTATCACGATTCGTGCAACGTGGCGCGCGCCTCGCGCATGGGCGACTATCCGGGCGGGCAGTTCGACATTCCGCGCAACATCATCAAGGCCGTCTGCAACCATTACTACGAGATGCCGGAGGGCACGACGCGCGAAGAGACGCTGTGCTGCGGCGGTGGCGGCGGGTTGCTTACGGACGACCTGATGGAGCTGCGGAAGAAGGGCGGCAGCCCGCGCATGAAGGCGCTCAAGCACGTCACGGAGGAATATGGTGTCAACAAGATGGCCGCCATCTGCGCCATCTGCAAGACGCAGTTCGCCAAGGTCATGCCGGATTACGGCTACGCGGTGGACGACATCATGTCGGTGCATCAGCTGGTGTCGAACGCGATCATCCTGCCCGGCTCCATGCAGGAAAAGGAGCTGATGGGCGAGGACGCGGAAAACGCGGTGGATGCAGCGGAATAGGCAATGGTCCGAGAGGCCTGAAGGAACAGCAACAGGAATGGTCCGGGCATGAGCGTCCGGGCAGATGGAGGGTGAAACATGAGCACACCGATCAAGAAAAAGGGTCTTCCGAAGACCGACGGCAAATTCTTCCGCCGGTACCGCGAGGGCGAGAACCCCAAGGAGTGGGATCTGGAGGAAAAGATCTTCGTCGGCGATACCTCCTACAAGTGCCCGGTCTATGTGGTGAAGACGCCGCCGTGCTCGGCGTCCTGCCCCTCCGGCCACGACATCCGCGGCTGGCTGGCCATCGCGCGCGGCATGGACAAGCCTGCGGACGAAAACATGCCCTGGCAGCAGTATGCCTTCGAGCGCATGTCCAAGGCCAATCCGTTTCCGGCCATCATGGGCCGCGTGTGCCCGGCGCCGTGCGAGGACGGCTGCAACCGCAACGTCGTGGACGATTTCGTCGGCATCAACGCACTGGAGCATTATGTCGGCGACTGGGCCATTGACCAGGGCCTGAAGTATGAGGAGCCCGTCGCCGCCGGCAACGAGGCGCTGAAGAAGGTGGCCATAGTCGGCTCCGGCCCGGCGGGCATGGCGGCAGCCTATTTCCTGCGCAAGAAGGGCTTCAACGTCACCATCTTCGAGGAGCATCCGAAGCTGGGTGGCATGATGCGCTATGGTATTCCCACCTACCGCGTGCCGCGCGACAAGCTGGATGCGGAGATCCAGCGTATCCTCGACATGGGCGTGGAGGCGCGCACCAACACGCGTGTGGGCCGCGACGTTTCCGTGGAGCAGCTGGAAGAGGAATTCGATGCCATCTTCTGGGCCATCGGCGCGCAGAAGGGGCGGCCGCTTCCCGTTCCGGGCTGGGAGGACTGCGAGAACTGCATCACCGGCGTGGAGTTCCTGGAAGCGTTCAACCAGGGCTGGGTTTACGGTACCGCCAAGAAGATCGTCGTTGTGGGCGGCGGTGACACCTCCATTGACGTGGCGTCCGTGGCGCGCCGTCTTGGCCACATCACGGACGTGCGCAAGCCGGACAACATCGACGGCAAGATCGGCGGCTTCACCGCCGATGACGTGGCCGGCATCCTGCGCCGCGAGGGCGTGGAGGCAGTGCTGACCTCGCTGTTCCCCATCGACCAGATGGTGGCGCAGGAGCACGAGCGCCAGGAGGCCATGCGCGAGGGCGTGCGCATCATCGGTGGCGTGATGCCGCTGGAGGTGATCAAGGACGAGAACGGCAAGGCTATCGCCCTGAAGATGTGCGAATGCAAGATGGACGGCATGACGCCGGTTCCCATCGAGGGCACGGAGTTCGAGGTGGAGGCCGACCTGATCGTCGCCGCCATCGGCCAGTATGGCGACTTCGAGGGCTTCGAGGACCTGGCCAACGAGCGCGGGTTCATGGATACCGACGCCTACTTCCGCGTGGCCGGGCAGGAGAAACACTTTGCCGGCGGCGATATCATCCGTCCGCATCTGCTGACTACCGCCATCGGTCATGCGCGCATCGCAGCGGATGAAATCGCGCACTATCTCTCCGGCGAGCCGCTGGAGAAGCGCCCGAAAGTGGACGTGGCGCACTTCAACCTGCTGAACGAACTGGCGCAGCGCGGACATGACGTGCAACCCTATGACGGCGCGCAGGTGATGGGCACCTGTGAATCCGAATGGGCGGTGCACAATTACGAGGATCGTGCCGGTTCGGAAGTCGTCACGCACGAAGAGATGTTCCTCGGCCACTTCACCGAGGATCCGCGTTCCCGGCGCGAGGAGATTCCCATCGACGCCGAACACGTGCTGGGCAACTTCCAGGAGCGCATCAAGCCGCTGACGGAAGAGCAGGCGGTGCACGAGGGAGAGCGCTGCATGAGCTGCGGCCTGTGCTTCGAGTGCGACAACTGCGTGATCTTCTGCCCGCAGGATGCGGTGCACCGCGTGCCGAAGTCGGAACGCGCCGTGGGGCGTTACGTGTTCACGGAATATACCCGCTGCGTCGGCTGCCACATCTGCTCCGACGTGTGCCCGACGGGCTACATCAAGATGGGCCTCGGCCAGTAAACAGAACGAGAGCGGGCGGGAGCGCCGGACTGGCGCTCCCGGCCGACGCCATCGGGGGCGAGTGGGAAAACCGGACAACAGGCGGGCGAGCATCATGCGCGCATTCGGGAGAGCAGCCCCGGCCATTCTGGCCGCTTGTGCCGGCCTCGTGCTGGCGACATCGGTGGCTCAGGCCGGTGATATCGTGCCGAAGATCCCCATCGACAGGACCAAGGGCGACTGTGTGCTGCCCGGGGATCAGATGCGGCGGGAACACATGAACATTCTCATGCACCGGCGCGATGATACCATGTTCAAGGGCATACGCGGCGGCAAGGCGTCTCTTTCCGCCTGCCTGACCTGCCACATGGTCAAGGACGAAAAGACCGGCAAGCCTGTTACCGTGGCCTCGCCGAAGCATTTCTGCCGCGTATGCCATGACTTCGCGGCAGTGAAGGTGGACTGCTGGAGCTGCCACAAGTCGGTGCCCGAAGAGACGGATACGCAGGCTGCGCTGCCGGGTGGCATGGGAAGCAAGCAGAGCAAGTTCGCGCAACTTTTGGAGTATGTGCAGGGAGGGCGCAAATGAGCGATCAGGGCGCCAGGGACAGGCACGAGCAGGCGCGGCGCGATGAGATCGACGAGGCGCGGCGCGAATTCCTGCGCAATATCGCGGCAGCCAGCGTCGTTTCGCTGGGCGGCGGCATGATGCTCTACAGCATGGGCGGTGAGGCGCAGGCCAAGAAGCCCGGGGAGCCGCTCGATCCGAAAAAGCGCTGGGGCATGCTCATCGACACCTCCAAATGCACCAGCGGCTGTGACAAGTGCGTGGAAGCGTGCAAGAAGGAAAACGGCTGGGAGGCGGAGCCGGGATCGGAGACGGACGTGCAGTGGATCCGCAAGGTGGATGTGAAGGATCCGCTCACCGGCTTCATGGCGTCGCTGCCGGTGATGTGCCAGCACTGTGCCAACCCGCCGTGCGTGGACGTGTGTCCCACCGGTGCCTCCATGCGCCGCGAGGACGGCATCGTGCGGGTGAACATGCACACCTGCATCGGCTGCCGCTATTGCATGATGGCCTGTCCCTACAAGGCGCGTTCCTTTGTGCACGAGGACATTCCGGAAGAGAAGAAGCGGTTTCATGCGCCGATGGGCAAGGGCTGCGTGACATCATGCGATTTCTGCGCGCACCGTATCGACGTGGGGCGCATCCCGGCCTGCGCCGAGGCCTGCCCGGAAGGCGCGATGCTGTTCGGCGACATGAACGACCCGAACTCCGAGCTGCGCAAGCGGCTGAAGGAAATCCGCAGTTACCAGATCCGCGCCGACCTCGGCACGGACAATGGCATTCGCTACACGCGGCTGCCGTGAGTGGAGGGTGGACGCCATGAAGAAGCACTTCCACTACGAATATCTGCAGTCCAGGGTGGGCTACTACACGGCGCTGCTCTCCATGGGCGCGCTGATGCTCATCGGGCTGGCGGCCGCCTACTACATGGAGCATCACGGCCATGTGGTCACCGGCATGACCAACCAGATCGTGTGGGGCATGCCGCACGTGTTCGCCGTGTTCCTCATCGTGGCCGCTTCCGGCATCCTGAACGTCGCCTCCATCGGTACCGTGTTCGGGCGCACGGCCTACAAGCCGCTGGGCCGGCTCTCGGCGGTGATGGCGGCGGCGGCGCTGGCCGGCGGTCTGGTCATCCTGGTGCTGGACCTGGGGCGGCCCGACCGGCTGATCGTGGCCATGACGGAATACAACTTCCACTCCATCTTCGCGTGGAACATCTATCTATACAACGGCTTCTTCGCCGTGGTGCTGCTGTATCTCTACACGCAGATGAGCCAGGACTTCCGCGTGCGCCGGTTCTACAGGACGGCGGGCACGCTGGCTTTCGTCTGGCGTCTCATCCTCACCACGGGCACCGGCTCCATCTTCGGCTGGCTGGTGGCGCGGCAGGCCTATGACCTGGCCGTGTTCGCGCCAATGTTCATCGCGCTGTCGTTCTCCTTCGGACTGGCCATCTTCATTCTGTTGATGACGGCGCTGATGCGCGGAGACGAGCGGCCTGTCGGCGTCGGTCTGGTGAACCGTATGGGGCGGCTGCTGGGCGTGTTCCTGGCGGCGGCGGCCTATTTCACCGTGGTGTGGTGGCTCACCGATCTGTATGCGGCCGAACATCGCCCGGTGGTCCAGTACCTTTTCTTCTCCGGCAACGTCTACAGCTGGCTCTACTGGCTGGGCTTCATCGGCGTGGGCACCATCCTGCCGATGCTGATGGTGTTTTCCGGATCCGCCCGCACCAGCATGAAGCCAGTGATCTTCGCCTCCATTCTCACCATCATTGGCGGTATCTCGCTGATGTATTTTGTCATCATCGGCGGCCAGTCGTATCCGCTGGTGCTGTTCCCGGGCAAGGAGGTGAAGAGCAGCTTCCTCGACGGCGTGGTGGCCAATTATGCGCCGACTATGCCGGAGATTCTGCTGGGTATCGGCGGCGTGGCGATGGGGGTGGCCATAACCCTGCTGGCGGCGAAGGTGCTGCGTATCCTGCCCGTATCTCTGGCGGATGCGGAAGTGGATCCGCACCTGGCCGGCGGGAAGGTGGAGGAGCTGAAGAAGGCCGCCTGAGCTGGCAGCGCCAGAACGCAATAGCTGGAAGGCTCGCCACCCGACGGGGGCGGGCCTTTCTGCATCATGGCAGCGGGCTGGTGGCGGCATAGGCAGTGCCCACATATACTCGCGGGGGGAACATGAATGGTGGCAAAGGCAAACGCATGTCGAGCCAGTTGCGTCACCCTGGCACAAGCCGGAGTCTCGTGCCGCTCGCGCATGAGTATGCTGCACGAGATGCGGCTTTCGCCGGCATGACGCCGTAAGATCTGTGCGTGTGAAGTGAGGGAAAGGACCATGTGCGAGCGGTTGGAAAAGGTCTTCGCCGAGATCGACGCTGCGAACGCGGAAGACCCGCGGCGCGAGGTGCTGAATGGCGAGGAACTGCCGTTCGAGGTGGTTTATTCCCGGCGCATGCTCGAGCGGCTGGAAAAGATGTATCGGAATGCGCCCGAAACGCTGAAAATCGCCGCCTATGGACAGCATGTCCGGCGCTTCGACATTCCGCGCTCGGATTTTCCCGAAGGCCGCAAGGGCTACAATCAGTGGCGCAAGGCATGCCGCGAGCATCATGCGAGGCTGCTGGGCGAGATCATGCGCCGGCATGGCTATTCGGACGAGGAGATCGCCGAGGTGCAGAAGCTGGTGCGCAAGGAGCAGCTGAAGAAAGACCGGCTGAGTCAGGCGCTGGAAAACGTGGTGGACGTGGTGTTCGTGGAGCATTATCTGGAATCGTTCCTGCGGAAGTATGCGCATTACGACGAGGACAAGCGCATCGACATTGTGGCCAAGACGCTGCTGAAGATGTCGCCGAAAGGGCATCGGGAGGCGCTGTCGCTCGACTTGCCGGAAGAGCATCGGCGACTCATCGAGAAGGCCATCGAACGCGTGAAGCCGCAACTCGAGCGCATGGAAAGTGCGGCGCTGGACTGGTAGGATTCGCGTCACAATCATATTGATGAGGATCGAATGCTCCACCTGCCGCGCATTTTCATTGCCGCCGCGCACAAGTCCTCCGGCAAGACCACGGTTTCCGTGGGGCTGGCACGGGCGCTTGGCGAACGCGGCAAGCGGGTGCACATGTTCAAGAAAGGGCCGGATTACATCGACCCGCTGTGGCACAAACTCGCCAGCGGGCGGGCCAGTTACAATCTGGACTTCAATACGCAGAGGGCGGACGAGATCACCGCGCTGTTCACCCGTCGGGCGGAGGGGGCGGACATTTCCATCGTCGAGGCCAACAAGGGGCTGCACGACGGACTGTCGCTGGATGGTTCCGATTCCAACGCGGCGCTGGCGAGGCTTCTGCGGGCGCCGGTGGTGCTGGTGATAGACACGGAGGGAATCACGCGCGGCATCGCGCCGCTGCTGCAGGGATATCAGGCGTTTGACAAGGATGTGCGCATCGCCGGGGTGATCCTGAACCGGGTGGCGGGGCCGCGGCACGAGGCGAAACTGCGCGCGGCGGTGGAACGCTACACGGACATTCCGGTGCTGGGCGCGGTGCGGCGTAACAGCGATCTCGTGCTGGAGGAACGGCACCTGGGGCTGACCACACCCGGGGATGTGGCAGCGCGGGAGACGTGGCTTTCCGCCATCGGCGCCACGGTGGCGGAACAGGTGGACATGGCGCGGATCGAGGAGATTGCGCGGAGAGCGGCGCCACTGGATGCGCCGGCGCCGGAAACACCGGTGCCGGCGGGGGCGGGCTTGCGCGTGGCGGTGGCGCGGGACGCCGCCTTCTGCTTCACCTATGCGGACGATCTGGAGCGCATGGAGGAGGCGGGCGCGGAACTGGCGTTCTTCAGCCCGCTGCATGATGCCGCGTTGCCGGAGAACATCGATGCGCTGTTCCTGCCCGGCGGCTTTCCGGAAACGCACATGAAGGAGCTGGAGGCCAATGCCGCCATGCGGCGGGCAGTGGCGGCGGCCATCCGCGCCGGTTTGCCCACCTATGCGGAATGCGGCGGGCTGATGTATCTGGCCGAGCGCATACGCTGGGATGAGGAGGCGGCGGAGATGTGCGGTGTTCTGCCGGGCGAGGCGGTGATGCACAAGCAGCCGCAGGGACGGGGCATCGTGCATCTGGCGGCCAGCGGAGCGGCGCCGTGGTCGCCGGCGGCCAGGGCGGGCGAGGTGATTCGCGCGCACGAATTTCATTACGCGGCGCTGGAGAATTGTCCGTGCGAGAGGCTGGCCTTCGCCTGGGACGTGCGGCGGGGCCACGGAATAAATGGCGGGCGCGATGGCATCGTGCTGCATAATGCGATTGCCGGATTCGCGCATCTCCGGCACACGCGGCAATCGCCGTGGGTGGATGCCTTCCTGACATTCGTGCGCAATCACAAGCTGGCGGCCCGGGCCACGTCCGCCCTGCGTGGTGTCGTTTCATGAGGGGCTTGCAGCGGGACAGGCTGCGTGGCGTGGCATGCGACATTGCGGAGAGGGCGGCGCCGGGTGCGTTCGGCTGAAACAGGGATGACGCGATGAAAAAGCTCTGTGGCGTGTTGGTGCTCCTGTTGCTGCTGGCGCTGGGGGCGATGGCGTGGTTCCTCGTGATTCGCGGCAATACGGTGCAGGGAGAAGACGGGCGCACCGTGGTCTTGCTTTCCGCCTCCGACCGCGCCTTTCTGCTGGCTGAAATGCGCGCCTGGCTGGAAAGCGTGCAAGGCATCACGGAAGCACTGGCGCGTGGCGACATGAAAAGCGCCGCGGAAGAGGCAAGAGCCGCCGGCAAGGTGGACATGAACCAGATACCCGCCTCGTTGCTGCGCGATTTGCCGGTGGAGCTGAAGAGGCTGGGATTCGACACGCACGCGGCCTTTCGCACGCTGGCAAGAGAGATCGGGAGCGGCAAGGACGCGAAGGACTCGCTGAAGATGCTCTCCGGACTGATGCTCAATTGCGTGGGTTGCCACGCCAGCTATCGGGTGGAGGTCGGGCGGAAGTAGGCGGGCCGCAGGCGCGGCGGGCGCTCGCATGGCGATGCCGGCTTTGGCGGTAAGCCAAGAGGGCGGCGTGCTTCAGCTCTCAGGCTCGAAGGAGATGACCTCGGCGGCGGGGTGCGCCGGTTTTTCGCGCACGATGTGCACGCCCAGACGCGCGCCGGGGATGCGATCGAGCTTTTCCACCCGCACCTCCGCGCGCATGGCCAGCGGGTGTGCCAGCAGGTGGGCGGCGATTCGCTCGGCCAGCGTCTCGGCCAGGTTGATGTGGCCGCCGTTCACGATGTCGCGGATGCCCTCGATGATGTAATCGTAACAGAGCGTGCGGCCGATGTCCTCGGCGCGGTCGGCGGGCAGGATGTCCGCCGCCACGTCCACGCGCACGCGCTGGCGGCGACCTTTCTCCGGCGCATGAATGCCGATGCGTGCGTCCAGCACCAGGTCGCGCACGTAGATGCGGTCGTAATGGCGGGTATCTTCCGCGCCGTTGGCGGGCTGGCGTGTGGCCAGCGGACGATCGAAGGTCATTCCGGTGGTGGCCTCCGTTACTGGAATGGGCGCGAAACCGCCGTCTGGATGCATTGCCGCGGCGAGCTTGTCAATGGGGCGACCGGCCGCGTTCTGCCTTATGCAACGTACGCTTGACGGGGGTCAAAGCCGCACACTTCCACATCCTGCATTCTTTGTCCGCTAAGTGGAACGCCAGAGAGGGACGAGGGTGCCATGAAAGGACGCGCGCAAGTATCGCTTCTGGCCATCGCCGTGGGCATTATGGTCTTGACGGGCGGTGCAACCTCCGGAGCGGCGGAGGAGATCAAGCTTTCGGAGCAGGAGTTCAACCGGGCCAAGCAGCTCTATTTCGACCGTTGCGCGGGTTGCCACGGCGTGTTGCGCAAAGGCGCGACGGGCAAGAACCTGGAGCCGAAGAATACGAAAAAGCTGGGGACGAAAAAGCTCGTCCGCATCATCACCGAGGGCACGGACGGCGGCATGAACCCGTTCAGCGATATTTTCAGCAAGGAGGATATCCTGCTGCTGGCGAAATACATCCAGCTGCCGCCGCCGAAACCGCCGGAGATGTCTCTGGCTATGATGAAGAAGGCCACCAAGGTTTACGTGAAGCCGGAGGACTATCCGGACAAGCCGCTGCACGGGCGCAACTGGAAGAACTTCTTCCTGGTCATCGAGCGTGACGTGGGCAAGGTGGCGGTGGTGGACGGCGACAAGCACGAGATCGTGGCGCACCTGAACACGGGGTACGCCGTGCACGTGCTGAAATCGGCCGAGAAGCACCACATCAAGCAGAGCAAGCATCCGGGGCGCTTCTGGTACACCATGGGGCGCGACGGCAAGCTGACCAAGATCGACCTGTGGCAGACGCCGGACAAGATGGTGGTGGCGGAAACCAAGATCGCCTATGACGCCCGCGACGTGGCCGTTTCCGGAGACGGCAAATACGTGGTGGGTGGTGGCTACTGGCCGCCGCACTTCGTGATCGTGGATGCCGTGACCATGGAGCCGCTGCGCGTGGTATCCACCCGCGGCTACGACATCAACGGCAATTACGTCGAGGAATCGCGCGTGGCCGCGGTCTATACCACGCCGCTGCAACCCTCCTTCCTCATTTCGGCGAAGGAGCTGGGGCAGATGTGGCAGGTGGACTATACCGACCTGAAGAACCTGAAAATCGTGCAGATGCAGACCTCCAGGTTCCTGCACGACGGGTTCTTCGATCCCACCGGCCGTTATTTCCAGATCGCGGCGAACGCATCCAACCAGATGGTGGTGGTGGACACCGAGGACTGGAAGCTGGAGGCCATCATCGACGTGGGCCGCAAGCCACACCCCGGCCCGGGAGCCAACTGGGTCGATCCGAAATGCGGGCCCGTGGGCGGCACGGTGTATCTGGGCGAGGGCAAGATCACCACGTGGGGCAACGATCCCAAGGGGCATCCGGATCAGGCCTGGAAGGTGTGTTATGACGTGACGCTGGATGGTCCCGGCGTGTTCATCCGCACGCACCCGAACTCGCCCTATGTGCTGGCGGATCAGACGAAATCGCCGGATGAGGAGGTGCGTCAGACCATCTACGCGCTGGAGAAGAAGACGCGCAAGCTCATCGGCCCCATCGTCGTGACCGAAACGCCGGGCTACGCGGCGGTGCACATCGAGTTCAACGCCGATGGTTCGGAGTTCTGGGTTTCGGTGTGGAACCGCTCCGACCCGAAGAAGCCCAACGGCGAGATCGTGGTCTATGACGCCAAGACGCTGAAGGAGAAGAAGCGCATCAAGGGCTTCTACACGCCGACGGGCAAGTTCAACGTGTCCAACCGCGCCAATCACGTGACCTGAGGCGGTTGCACCGTGGCAAGGAACAGGGAGCGGCGGCATGGCGGTGCCGCCGCTCTTTTGCTATGCAGGAAGCGGGAACGAGGCGGTGGCCATGCAAGACAGGGAGGGAGCCATGAAGCCCCTGACTGGCCTGCTTGGCATGGTGCTGGTCGTCATGCTCGCAGGTGGCGCCGCTGCGCAGGAAAAAGCGCCTGAGCCGCCGAAGATGACGCCGGAAAAGCAGAAGATCTGCGAAGAGGCGGAAAAGCGCTATCAAAAGATTTACGGTCACCCTTCCGGCAGCCTGAAGAAAAAGGGCATCGTGGTGGTGAAGATGTTCAAGTACACCTTCTGCCCACCGCAGGTGCGGGTGAAGCCCGGCACCACCGTGCGCTGGGTGAACGTGGACAAGCGCACGTCGCACTCGGTGTGGTTCCGGGATACGGGCAAGGAGGAATCCGAGCGCATCTTCCCTGATCCGGAAGAGATGGTGGAGATGAAGTTCGACGGTCCGCCGGGCGAGTATTCCTACCTTTGTGGCCCGCATTGGAAGGCGGAAGGAATGGTCGGCAGGGTGATTGTAGATCTGAAGGCGCCGTGAGCGGGAAGGCGGGATGAAAATCCCGCCGGAACGGCCCCGGAGGCGGATGTGTGCTTCGGGCATGATGTATTCATCCATTCGTCATGCCCGGGCTTGTCCCGGGCATCCATGTGCAATAGGCGAAGTGCTTGTTCCTTGGCCTGGTGTTGCGTAGGCACTCCGAAATCCTTCCACGCAAATGCATGTTGCCCGTTTTGAGTAATGGATCCCCGGCACAAGGCCGGGGATGACACGGAAGAGGATAGTCTGTGGAAGGAGTTCTGCCTGTATGTCTGAGGGCAGGCTCTTCACAGGTTTCGTTTTGGTCTTTTTCAGCGGGCGATGGGCGGGATTGCAAATCCCCCCGAAGGGCTCCGGAAGCAGATGAAAACTGCTTCCGGCCAGAAACCCTGATTGGTTCAGCCCCTAGGCTCAGGACCCATAAATTGCGCGGCGCCAGTCTGGCGCAAAATCGGCAATCAGCAATGGATTATCGAGATTT
>JALUAB010000224.1 GCA_027051195.1 Hyphomicrobiales bacterium | reverse complement strand
AAGGCGGACAGCGCCGGCACCATGCGCGCGCTGCCCATGTCCGCCCCGCGCATCTCGATGAAGCGCTTCAGCCGCACTTCCGGAAACAGGGTGGTCAGGTGATCGGCCCAGTCGGCGATAGTGGGGCGCTCGCCCGGCAGGGCGGGCAGTTTTCCGGCCATGAAGTCGCGGAAGGACTGCCCGGCGGCGTCGATGTAGCGCCCCTCGCGCCTGACGAAATACATCGGCACGTCAAGCGCGTATTCCACGTAGGCCTCGAAGCCGAAGCCCTCGTCGAACACGAAGGGCAGCATGCCGGTGCGGTCCGGGTCGGTATCCAGCCACACCGCCGAGCGCCAGGAGAGATACCCGTTCGGCCGCCCCTCCAGGAACGGCGAATTGGCGAACAGCGCCGTGGCCACCGGCTGCAACGCCAGCGCCACGCGCATCTTCTTCACCATGTCGGACTCGGAGCCGAAATCGAGGTTGCTCTGCACCGTGGCGGTGCGGTGCATCATCTCCAGCCCCAGCCGCCCCTTCAGCGGCATGTAGCGGCGCATGATGTCGTAGCGCGGCTTGGGCATCATCTCCAGCTCGGAAAACGTCCATTCCGGCGTTGCCCCCAGCCCGAGGAAGCCGATGCCCATCTCTCCCGCCACCCGGTGCAGCAGGTCGAGATGCTCGGCCATTTCCGCGTGCGTCTCGTGGATGGTCTGAAGCGGCGCGCCGGAAAGCTCGAACTGCCCCGCCGGCTCCAGCGTGATGCAACCCTTGCCGCAGTTGGCCCCGCGCAGGCCGATGAGGTGCCCGTCCTCCACGAGCGGCTCCCAGCCGAGGATGGCCTTCAGCTCTTCCAGCAGCGCGCGGATGGAGCGCGGCCCTTCGTAGGGCACCGGCGCATGGGTGTCGAGGAAGAACGGGAATTTCTCGTGCTCGGTGCCGACGCGCCATTGCTCCGGCGGCTTGCATCCCGCCTCCAGCCAGGCGATCAGCGGCTCGGTGCCGGTGATGATGTCCGTCGATGCGTTGGCCACGGGTTCAGGCTCGCCCCTCGCGCAATCCCCGGTGTGCGCCCCCGGAATGGAGTCGGAAAACTGGGGCAGTGTGTAATGCGCCGCCGCCGGGTTGGCAAGCTGCGGTAGGAATGGTCCTCATGCATTTTCGCCTGCCGTGCCGCCTTCCCGCTGTTGCGCGCGCAGGCGGCGGATGGCCTCGCGCGCCAGCGCGTCGGCGCGCTCGTTCTCCGCGTGCCCGGCGTGCCCCTTCACCCAGTGCCAGCGCACCTTGTGCGGCGCCATGGCTGCTTCCAGCCGTTGCCACAGGTCGGCGTTCTTCACCGGCTTCTTCGCCGCCGTCTTCCAGCCGCGCGCCTTCCATTGCGGCAGCCACTCGGTGATGCCCTTCTTCAGGTATTCGGAATCGGTGTAGAGATCCACCTCCACCGGCTCCTTCAGCGCCTCCAGCGCGGCAATGGCGGCCATCAGCTCCATGCGGTTGTTGGTGGTCTCCGGCTCGGCGCCGGAAAATTCCTTCTCCACCCCGCGATAACGCAGGATGGCGCCCCAGCCGCCCGGCCCCGGATTGCCGGAGCAGGCGCCGTCGGTGAAGATTTCCACGTGTTTCATGCCGCGCCCCGGGCCTCAGACGAGGCCGTTTTCGCTGGCCAGGTCAACGATCAGCCCGGCCAGCGTCTCGGGGTGCGATATGCAGGTCATGTGCGCTGCATCCGGGAACTCGTGATATTTCGCGCCGGGGACGATCTCCGCCATGCCCTTCACCACGTCCGGCGGCGTGGAAAGGTCCTGCGATGCGCCCACCACCAGCGTCGGCACGGAAACGTTCTTCGCCGCCTCCGTGTAGTCGGCGTCGCGGATGGCGAAGCAGGTGCCGATGTAGCCGCCCGGGTGGCAGCGCACCACCATGTTGCGTATGCCGCGCACGTC